>JASFYV010000317.1:0-4298 GCA_045046925.1 Candidatus Marithrix sp.
ATCTCATATTTTTTATTAGTCTTCACTTAACTAAACATTTAAATAAGCGTAAAAGTATCTTATATATACTTATTGGTCTAATAATTTTTGTTTTTTCACCTTTAATTACATTTACTTTCAATGGAAGTAATGATACAAGTGATGGTAATGATACAAAAGGAATAATGCCAAGTTTAAGATTAGAGCAATGGCAACAAATAAAATTTAAGGAAAAACCCAATATTTACTTAATAAGTTTTGATTCAATGATTCCTAGTGAAATAGCTAGAAAATATATGGATATTCAGGAACTAGCCTATACTCCTACCATTGAAGCTAATATGCTTAAAAAATCACCATCATTTTCTCCAAGAGTTCCAACTAGAAGATCATTAAATTTGGTAATGAATCTTGATGATGCTTCATTTCCTAAGGGAAATTTTTTTACTGGTAGAAAGCCATCGATGTTGACTTCTATAGTTTCTAGTAATGACTATGATATAACCACTGGTTTTTATAGCTTTTATTTTGGAAAAAAGGGATCATCTATTGATAAATTTAAAACTCTTGTTGACCTCCCTTTAATAGAGACTATTTTATGCATAGATATAAAAACTAGTTTTATAATGCAGACACGATTATTTGGTGTCTGTAATGTAGTTGGAAAATATTCTAGTATCAATTCTCTTTTGAATAAAAAACAGAAAGAGAGGAAAGAGAGATGGGTGGCAAGAGTACTTAACACTTTCCGAGAAAATTTTTATAAAATACGGCCTCAGTTCTCTTTTTTATATATATTCCATCCAAATGGGCATGCACCAGGAAATTACAGACATACTGATTTAGCTAAACGTAAATCTTATCGAAATTATTTTTTACTACAGACAACTGAATTGAACAAGATATTACATCGCCTTATGAATATTGTAAAAATTCAAGATCCAAAATCTATAGTAATGGTTTTTGGTGATCATGGTGCTTATCTAAGTCGTGGAGTCTCTCGTGAAGAAAATCCAGAATTTGTCTTATTAGATCGACATACAGTTGAACTAGCTGTTTTAAAAACAGATCATCCATGTGCTTCAGACAACATGGTGTTTCATTATTCTCCATCTTTTGCAACACCGTCTAGAGTATTAGCAGCTATTTTTCGTTGTTTAGCTAAAGAACCGAAAGAAGTGGATAAGTTAGTTAATTTTACTGGTATTGAAAATATATATGAATTATATAAGGAACATTTTTCTGTTTCTACCGTTAAACATTAGAGAAATACATTATCCTTTTGAGTATAAAGGCTGAAATAGATGAATATTGACAACATTTATTATTTATGGAGCAAAAAATGAACGAAAATTGGTATGAAAAATATGAAAAACAACGTCAACAAGCACAAGAAACCCTAGAACAAGGACTTGCACAATACGCTTTAAAACGTGGTATTGAAGAATGGAAAAAATCCGGTACTTTATTGAACGAATCGCATTTTGATAAGATTTGCCAATGGATACCAGAAGAAGTATTTTCTGAAGAAGCGGAAGAACTGTTGGTACAAAGTGAAGCAGCTCTCAAAACCCATCGACAAAAACAGACCCACCAATTACAGCAAGTAGTTTTGGGTTCGACAATTTTCTTGATACTATTAGTTATTGTGGGTTTTGGTATCTTATTTATGATGGAGGTTAAAGAAGCTGATAAAATTGCCGATATAGTAAATAAAACAGCAATAATAACTACCAATAGTGGGCAATCTAATGAATCTTCAGCTAAAAAAGTAGTTTTGAAACAAACTAGCAAAGATACTCAACAAGCCTTAAAAGCACAAAAAATAGCTATCAAAAATACCCAGCAAGCCCTAGAAGTACAAAAAAATCAAACTTTGCGTACCCAATCCTTACTTTTAACAGAGCTGGCACGACAACAAACCCAAACTGGGTATCAAAACAATGGTATATTGTTAGCTTTAGAAGCTCTGCCCAAAACTGTATCTGAACCTGATAGACCATATCTTTTTGAAGCGGAGACACAACTTTATCATGCAGTGATTAGACAACGCCTACAAGAAGAACAAGTATTTTTAGGACATAAAGATGTAGTGAGTTATGTTGCTTTTAGCCCAGATAATCAGCAGGTAGTAACCGCATCTCGGGATAACACTGCCCGTTTGTGGGATGTGACTAGCGGCAAACAAATCGCTGTCTTAAGAGGACAAAAAGATATGATACGTGCTACTTTCAGTCCAGATGGTCAACGCATTCTCACTGTATCTCATGATAAAACTGCCTACTTATGGGATGCTAATAATGGTAAACAACTTTTTGGGCTTGAAGGTCACCAAATTCGGCTAACTCATGCCGCTTTCAGTCCGGATGGCCAACGCATAGTTACAACATCATTTGATGGTACTGCCCGTGTGTGGAATGCTAACAGCGGTGAACAAATTTTAGTATTATTACATGATTGGGCAGTGGTACTTTATGCCAATTTTAGTTCGGATAGTCAACGTTTAGTGACAGCATCAGAAGATAATATTGCTCGCTTGTGGCAAGTAAGCAATGGTGAACAAGTAGCTTTAATGAAAGGACATGAGAATATTGTTACAAAAGCAATTTTCAGCCAAAACGACCAGTACATAATGACTATTTCACTGGATAAAACCGCCCGTTTATGGAATGCCAATAGTGGTGAACTCCTTACTACACTAAAAGGACATGATAGTGAGGTAACAGATGCCATTTTCTCTCTTGACGATCAACGTGTCATCACCGTTTCTAAAGATAAGACAGCTCGCATTTGGGCTACTAAAAATGGCAAACAAATCGCTGTTTTATCAGGACATGAAGATGGTATTTGGCACGTTGCATTGAGTCCTGATGGTCAATATTTATTAACCACTTCTTCTGATCATACCCTCCGTTTGTGGGATGCTAAAGGCAAATTACTTAACGTACTCCCAAGACATAAAAGTATAGTAGGATATGCGACTTTTAGTCCTGATGGTAAATATATTGTCTCCGCATCTTGGGATAAGACTGCCCGTCTGTGGAAATTCAATAACGATAAACAACTTATCACGTTATCTGGGCATGAAAAAGCTGTAAAACAAGCAGTTTTCAGTGCTAATGGTCAATGGATCGTCACAGTATCTGATAAAATAGCTCGGGTATGGCTTGTTTCCACCGGTCTTTTACTTAACACTTTCATTAGCGAAGATTTAATTAATCATGCCACTTTTAGCCCTGATAACCAATATCTTGTAACTGTTTCTGGCAATGCAGCCTATTTATGGGAAGTCAATAGTGGTAAGCTACTCATTACCTTTTCAGATCATAAAGGCTCAGTCAATCATGCTACCTTCAGCCCGAATAGTAAAAACCTGATTACCGTCTCTCATGATAAAACAGCTCGTTTATGGGAAATTAGTAGTGGCAAACAACTTATTGTGTTTAAAGGACATAAAAAAGCAGTAAATTATGCTACTTTTAGTCCAAATGGTAAAAATTTAGTAACAACCTCTAGTAATAAAACTGCTCGTTTGTGGGATATTAAAAGCGGTAACTCTTTGTTTGTATTGTTGGGACATAAAGATTCGGTAAACTACGCTGCTTTCAATTCTTCTGGAAGGTCAATATTAACAACTGCTGATGCATGGGATAAAACAGTTCGTATTTGGGAAGTTAGTACAGGTAAACAACTCGCACTCCTCAAAGGACATACCAAGAAAATAAATTACGCAATCTTTAATCCAACTGGTAATCGTGTGGTAACAACTTCAGAAGATAAAACCGTTCGTCTTTGGAGGACTAAAAGTGGCAAACAAATCTCTCAATTCGAAGGACATCAAGATACAGTGACATACATTGATTTCAGTCCTGATGGTCAGCAAATAGTTACTGCTTCTAAAGATAAAACTGTTCGCTTGTGGGATATTAAAAATGAGAAAATCCTTGCTATACTCTCAGGACATGAAGATGTGGTAACACAAGCAACCTTTAGTCCTGATGGTCAATACATTCTCACAGCTTCTATGGACAAAACCGCTCGTTTATGGCCGATATTTCCCACTTCCCAATCCCTGATTGATTATGCAAATAGCATTGTTCCAACTCAACTTACACCAAAACAACGTAAACAATTTTATTTGGAATATTGAGTCTTTTCGTAACTACCTATAGTAACATTCCTATATTTTCATACCATAGAAATAATTTATATTTTGAAAAATATATTCTATAGTATCGATAACCGAATCAAATTTATGACGAAATCGCTTAATAGAACGTTTTAATGAAGCCCAAGTATGTTCAATTGGATTTAATTCT
>JASFYV010000318.1:0-8327 GCA_045046925.1 Candidatus Marithrix sp.
AGTTTATAACCATTAAAATATTCAAAAACAGCTCTGGCGTTTCCCGAAATAGAGCGATGAGACTCATCAGAAATAAGTAAATCAAAGTCTGTTGGTGAAAATTCATCCCTGTATTTATCATTAAACATAAGGGACTGTATGGTTGTAACCACAATATCCGCCTTATGCCAATCGCTTCTATGTTCTTTGTAGATAAATGTTGAATAATCCGGTTTCAGATAGTTTGTAAATGCTTTATAAGCCTGGTCTTCCAGTTCCAGCCTGTCCACTAGAAAAAGAACACGCCTCGCATTTTGTGTTCGTAAAAATAAACGAATTACCGCTGTGGAAGTTAGGGTTTTACCCGTCCCTGTTGCCATTTCAAAAAGAAACCTGTCTTTTTCCTCTCTGACAGCTTTTTGAAGATGCAGAATAGCACTCATCTGGTAATGCCTTAAAAATCTTAGATTATTGTTCCGGATAAAATCTTTACTATTTTCTATACTGCCATTCCATTCCGGCCTTTGAGCATAGTCCGGCATCTGGACAATAGCGATATAGTCATTATCAATAGGTTCATCAGCCAAAGAATTTCGATCAGGATTCCATTCTTTTATTGCACCAATTTCGTGTGCAGAAGGGAACTTATAGATTGGTTTGGGATTCCCTTTTTTTAAGTTCCATAAATAATGAACAATTCCATTTGAGAGGATAATAAACCCGGCTCCGACAGTTTTTGCATATTTCCTTGCCTGCTCTTTTGCAACTAGAGGATGGAGGCTCTCTCTTTTTGCTTCCAGAACACATACAGGCTTTTTGTTGCTATCGATTAGTAAAAAATCCAGAGAACCGGATCTTGTTTTTTCATAATCATTTCCCCATGCATCTACTTCATGCTGAGTTATCTTAACATGATTTTCAAGGAGAATATTAGCCGGCCCTTTATCATTATCAAAGAAACGCCAACCTGATTTTTCGAGCATTTGGTTTATTTTTATTCGTGCATGGGCTTCATTTTTCACTGTTTCAAACCTAATTTATAAATTGCTTTTAAAGCTATAGTAACACAGAGGATAATATATCTCTATTGTTTTTAAAACTTACCCTCAACTTGTGAAGGGTTAAATGATCTGTAAATTAAAATCTTGCATTTCTTACGTATACATAGTATATTAGCAATGACAGCAATGCTGTCACTGGAGGCACACATGGCAACCCTTACCATTAGAAGTTTAGAAGACTCTATAAAAAAAGCTCTACGTATCAGAGCAGCAGAAAATGACAGATCCATGGAAGAAGAAGCCAGAATAATATTACGAACAGCCCTTAAAGGCGAGCAAGAGAATTCAAATATCTGGAATCTTAGGGAGAAATTTATCGATAACAATGGTTTATTTAATGAAGAACTTATCCTCCCTTTCAGAAAAGTAGATAAAATAATTAATCCGGTGGATGATTAGTATGGCATTAACCTATCTTCTTGATACATCAGTGTATTCACAGCCCATAAAAAAGAAACCTTTGCAGACAGTTATTGATCATTGGAAGACAATTGGAGATAAAAACTTATGTATATCTATTTTTTGTGAAACTGAAATTCTTCAGGGTTTGGAAATGAAACAGTCCGACAATCTATGGAATGCATACTATTCAATATTGAAGGATTCTTTGCCTATAATTGAGTTTTCAATGGAAGCTGCAAAAGTATATGCAAGAATACAGGCTAATTGTGTAAAAAAAGGGAAAACCCGACCTGTTTTTGATCTACTAATCACATCAACGGCTATCGCAAACAATCTAATCCTTGCAACCTGCAATTATAAGGATTTTAAAGATATTCCAGGTTTAATCGTTGAGGACTGGCTGAATTAAATTATATTTCTTCAATATCTTTTATAGTCTTTTCCGACTCAACACTTCCAGTATTTACAGTCTCCTTTGGCTCAAACATCAGCACATGAACTTCATTTTCTGCCACAGGCATATGTTCTACACCTCTTGGGATAATGTACATTTCACCTTCATCCAGCTCAACATCCCCATCCCTTAATTTTATGGTTAGATGACCCTTTATTACCATAAATAATTCATCTTCGTTTTCATGATCGTGCCAAACGAATTCACCTTTTAATTTTGCCAGCTTTACATACTGATTATTAAGCTCACCTACTATTTTAGGCTCCCACAATCCATTAAACAGAGAGAATTTCTCAGCTAAATTGACTTTATTCATTTATACATCCTTTCCAGATATTTTATTCTAATTGATATTCAATATAATAAATCACTCTTTATCTTTCAATCCTTATAAAAACTCTGTAAAATACACCTATGTTCAGCAAAAGATTTAAACAGTTAACACCTTATACTCCAGGGGAACAGCCCCAGAACAGAAAGTATATAAAATTAAATACTAACGAGAATCCTTTTCCTCCGTCCCCATTGATTGAAGAGTATTTAAAAACAGCAGATACAGACCTATTAAAGCTATATCCCGATCCTGGTTCAGATAAACTAAGAAAGACAATTGGGAAATATTATAATTAAAACTCCTACACACTTACAACCGTTATATATGAAAATAATACAACAAATTACTTCAATAAATACAAATTATTGGCAACAATTTATCGATATTTACTATCAAACATTTCCAAATTGGGAACGAGAAGCAATAGATATCATAGCAAAGCAAATCCAAAACGGTAATTACCTATTATTTGTTGGTATTGATAATAAGGTTGTAGGCTTTTATATTTTAGATATAGTAACTGAGTTAAATTATGCTGTATTAACATATCTGGCTGTAATAGAGTCTAAACGTAATCAAGGTTATGGTATATCTTTATGTAAAGATGCAATAAATCGGTGTAAAATGGACTTATTATTAGTTGAGACAGAATATCCAAATTTATATAGAAAAATTGGTTTTAAAAAATTTAATTTTGCCTATCAAATACCAAAATTTACTACTTCTGATTCAGTTATAATGTATTTGCTGGCTATCCATAATAATGAGCCAAATAATATATATAGAAGTAATTTAGTGAAAATAATAACTCATATGTTCATCAATGGTTATCAATTGACACCAAATGATAATCGCATATACAAACAAATTTTACAAATCCCAGATCAAGTAGAACTAATTGATTTATAAAAATATGTTAAAATACATCCAATCTGCAATTGACCACAAACATTTTTCATTACTAAATCAGGAAATACGCTTTGTTTCATTTCCGAAATAACTATCATGATGGCTTATGAAAATATATTCTAATAACAATACCTTCGCCAATGCAAGAAATTGTTGTTTCGGGAATGATGTAGGATTTCCCGAAACAACTATCATAGTGGCTAAGGTATTAAAGAAAGTTGTTCTAAATAAAATGGATAAAAAAAACTTAAAAAATATCAAATTATCCCAACCCATAAGCCAAATTATTAATATTTCTACTCAGCAATTACCCAATTCTGATACTCCACGTTTAGATGCCGAAATTTTACTCTGTCATGTCCTGAAAAAAAATAGAAGCTATTTATATGCTTGGCCAGAAAAACAGCTAACTAAAGAGCAATACCAACAATTTCAAACTTTATTAGCCAGTAGAATTGAAGGTAAACCAATTGCTTATCTTATCGGTCATAAAGAATTTTGGTCACTAGAATTACAAGTAACTAAAGATACATTAATTCCACGTCCAGAAACAGAACTATTAGTGGAACAAGTTTTAGCCCGTTTACCATTAAAAACTTCTTCTAAAGTAATAGATTTAGGCACTGGAACTGGTGCGATAGCATTAGCAATTGCCAAAGAACGACTACACTGTAATATAATAGCTACCGATAAATCTTCTCAAGTCTTACAAATTGCCAAAAATAATGCCAAAAATTTAGCGTTACATAATATAAAATTTATTGTTAGTGATTGGTTTGCTAAAGACTTGGGAATGGCAACAATTATCGTATCTAATCCACCTTACGTTAGCATTGATGATCCACATTTAACTCAAGGTGATGTCCAACATGAACCTCTTAGTTCTCTAATATCTGGAATAGATGGATTAACTGATATTCGGCAAATTATTCTACAATCTTATAATCATTTATTAAATAAAGGCTGGTTATTATTAGAACATGGTTATGACCAAGCTAAACAAGTACGTGATTTATTAACAGAAAACAACTATTATTCTATTAAAACTTACAATGATCTAGCTGATCAACCTAGAGTTACAGTAGGACAAAAAATTAACCAATCTTAAAATATATGAAATTATTAATCGCTGGAGTTGATGAAGTTGGGCGTGGCTGTTTAGCTGGATCAGTAATTGCGGCAGCAGTTATTCTCGATATTAATAAACCAATTGCTGGATTGGCTGATTCTAAAATTTTGAGTGAAAAAAAACGAGAAATTCTAGCTCAACAAATTCAGCAACAAGCTTTAGCAGTAGCATTTGGTCGATCTGAAGCTGATGAAATTGATGCAATTAATATATTGCAGGCTAGTTTATTAGCTATGCAACGAGCAGTAGAAAAATTATCTATTAATCCAGATAAAGTATTAGTTGATGGTAAGTATTGTCCTAAGGTTATTTGCGAAGTTGAGGCGATCATAAAAGGTGATCAAACTGTTGCCGCTATCAGTGCAGCTTCTATTATTGCTAAAGTAGCTCGGGATCAAGAAATGCGAGATATTGATAGTATTTATCCAGGTTATGGATTCAAATCACATAAAGGTTATCCAACCAAAGCTCATCGGCAAGCCTTACAAACTCTTGGCATAACCCCAATTCACCGCAAAACTTTTGCACCTGTTCAAAAAATATTACTTACAACAAGTACTTTTTAGACTAAAATATAAAATAGATATTATTTTCTTATTTAGAATATCCAGTTCGTATATTCATCTCCATCTCATCCTAAGCTTAAAACCATTAAGTTAAGGAAATTGATTAGGGTAACCACAAGGGATTACCCCTACGAAATACATGTTATGTAGGGGCAATCCTTTATGGTTGCCCATCAACTAGGGTAACCACAAGGAATTATCCCTACAAATCATCATGTAATTAACACAAGATTATGAAAACATATATTTATATAATATTATTGACAATTAGCCAGTCAGTTTTTGCCACTGGTTTGCAACCAATAAATACTGATGTTTCAGTACAAATACAAGCCGTTGATTTTGACTTGGAAGTACGAGGATTGTATGTTTCTGGCCTAATGAACGTACAATTTACTGCTGATAGTGGTGAATTAAATGCCGCTAATTTACGCTTTCCATTACCGACTGATTCCGTGTTACACAAAGCTGAGATTTACATTCCCAGCCAAGAAAAATGGGTAACAGCGGAAACTATGGGACGTAAAGAAGGTGAAATTATCTATAATCGAGTTGTTGAGAAAAAAGAAGACCCATTATTAATCCAAAAGATTGGAACAGATTTTTATCGAGCTAGAGTTTTTCCAATCAATGAACAGGGCGATTTACGGATGCGAGTTTACTATGCCCATACTTTGGAAGCAGTGGATGATAACTATCAATTACGAGTAGCTTTTGCTAACCAAGATTCAACTGCTTCAACTCCAGCTAATGGAATAACTATTTCAGTACGAACAGATGCTGATTATTGGACTGCTGGAGCTTGGCAATTAGATGAATTTGGAACTTCTACTACACTTGATGCGATTGGTACACCAAGTACAGTAAATCTTGATGATGGTACAGCTTTCCTTAATTTAGAAAATTTTTCAATGGAAGCAGATATCGTATTGCCATTATCCTCTGATGAACCAAATATTACTAGTTTATTTTATCAACCAGAAGCTGTTGGGCTTGATGAACATTTGCATGTTAGATGGCATCCAGACTTTTCTGATTATCAAGCAATGCAATCTAAGCAACGTAATGTAGTGTTTGTGATTGACGTATCCGGCTCTATGAGTGGCTCTAAGATAGCTTTGACCAGACAGGCGATTATTACTAGTTTAAAAGCTTTGGATAAGAATGATTATTTTGGTTTGGTGGCTTTCAGTAGCGTTGCATATATATTTCGTCCTACTATGAGTAAAGGTGATGATATAAAAACTGCTATTGAATGGGTTGCTAATTTGCAAAGTGGTGGTGGTACGGGTATGTCTGAGGGTTTGATAGCTGGAACATCAATTGGAGTAACTTCACCTTTAACCGATGCAAGTATTGATTTATTATTAATATCAGATGGTTTACCTAATACTACAATGTCGAATATTTTAGCTAATATTGGAATGGAAGCAGATAAATTAAACCGCCAAGTTAGGGTTTTTGGAGTTGGAATTGGAGCTGATTTAGACCAAAGTTTGTTAAATGGTTTAACTCAACAAACTAATGGTGAAGCTATTTTTGCCTTGGATGATAATGAAATAACTGGTCAAATTTTAGATTTATTTGGTAGAGTTAGAAGTGGTGGTTTACCTAATGTTACAGTGCAAATTGAAAATATGGATAATAATGAATTCCATTGGCCATATGTTTTTTCAAATAGTGTGTTACAGGTAGCAGGTAAAGGTCAATTTAGTAATCAAATAAAGTTGCAAGGCAGACCACTTAATTCGACTCCAATTGAATTATCTACTACATTTCAACAGTTAGATGTTAATGAGAAAATGAGCCAGATTGCTGCTCCTCTAGCTGCTAAAGTTTGGTCAGATCAATTGGAACGACAAATAGATGAAACTGGTGAAAGTAGTGAGTTAGTCAATCAAGCTGTTGCTTTAGCTCGTACTTATGGTATTGTGACTCGTTATACTTCATTATTAGCTTTGGAGAGTGATGAATTATATGAAAAACAAGGCGTTGAATTGATAGAACGTGATCCAGCAGGTATTGCATTACAACCAATTACAGTGTCATCTATTGATGAAGGACGTATTGGTGGACAAGGCACTGTTGACGGGATTGAAGAAGAATCTGATGATATATCTTATTTTCTACCTGGTGCTATAACTTCGCCATCTCTTCCAAATTACGCTATGAATAAATCCAGCAAATATGATTCCTCACCTGAAGCAGTATCAATGGATTCTTATGATAAAATAGATTATTCTCCAGCTGAAGAGTCTTATGATAAAGATACATCGTTTGGATTTGTAACAGTTAAACAAGATAGTGTAGTTTCAGCAGGATTTTCTCCAGATATTTTATGTAAAATTTCTACATTGGATGCAAATTTTCAGCTAGATATTCCATATTTAAACTATCAAGGTGATTATTTTTGGGCTAAATTAAAGCTAGAACAAGGTATTTTAAGAGTATTAGATTATGGTCTTATTGCTTCACCAACACATGATTCATATACTTGTTCTTCATATGAAATTCATTTATCAGATAGTTTTGAATTGAAGATTCCATTAGTAGATTTTGATATCGAACGATTTACTGATGTTGTATTACAAGGTAAATTCATAGATGATGGTAGTTTGATATTTGAGATCATTAGTTATTAGTTTATATTACGCAGAAAGCTATCGCTCCCTCCTTATTAAGGATGGGAGAAATTACTAGTTTCCCTACTAAGTCGGTTTCATTTCATTGCATCGACCCTATCTGGATATATATCAAGAAATTTATTTGAAACGAATATTGAATCTTATTTGCAAAATATTAAGCTTAGTTGGTATAGGACATACTATAATTTTTTGTTTTAATAATTTTGATAGATTTTGTTTTCCTATACTATTATTGAATAGCTCTCTCCTTCTTGTATGTTTTTTAAAAAAATAGCCACGTAAGCTATGTAGGATCGGTGCAATGAAACCGACCAAAATCCAATCAATAATTTATGTGTTTGTTTATATTGTAATGGTCGGTTACGCTTTGCTTCACCGACCCTACAGCCTAAAATCACATGATAAATAGATCAGTTACAAAGTTGTATATGCAAAACAAAATCGAACTAATATTATTAATAATTTTCGTAATTATTATTCCTTTTATTGTATCAGTATGGTTATTTTTGACTAGTGGAGTTGTTAATGAATTTCTTATGATTATATTTTCTAATAACAAATTATTAGGAACATTATTATTAAGTTTTTTATGGATAGGAGGAATTGGTAAAGTGTCTGAATTTATTCGTCAACATCATAAAAATTCGTAATCTACAATGTAAACCATATAGATACTCTGTTACTTGTCAAGCTAAATGGTTGAAAAAACGTAACTACCTACCATAGTAAATAATAATAAAGTATATACGAAAAAAAAGTTAAACTAAAGAGATGAAAGAGCTACCAAACGACATAGAAAGCTTAAAGAAGATAAGAACTATCAGAAAAACTAAAGCATTTAGAAAAAG
>JASFYV010000319.1:0-11192 GCA_045046925.1 Candidatus Marithrix sp.
TCTTAACTGTTCGAAAGCAAGGCCATAATGTCTTCACCTCTTTACGTAAGTTATTTTCTCCTACTATTGTTGTTTCATAGCTATGGTAGGTAGTTACTAAACTTGATCAATGGATTAATTGCTGGACTAGCAGTATCCTTGTACGGATCACCAACTGTATCACCAGTTACCGCAGCCTTATGAGCTTCAATAGAAAATATTTTCAACGAGAATATATTTGTAAATACTCTATCAAAAGGTGAATGTTTGTCGAAGGATTATCGGTATTATTTCTTTCATTGCTTTTCTCTAATAATTCAGCATGACATATAGCATTATCTAAACGCAGTTGTCCCGTTTTTAGGTAAATATTGTTATCAGCTTTATCATAATTCTGCATTCCATCACATTTCTTCAGTTCAGAAATAACCATTTTACATATGGACTTTTTTCCAGCGTTAGCAAATGACTTATATGTAGACTGAAAATGTAATAATAACCATATTTCATAACATGGTATAGACGTAATTGCTGCAATATTATCATAATGTTCCAATAAATCTAATGCTTGATAATATTTCACATAATGTGGATCAGTTCTATGACAAGCATCTTGGTCAAAGATACAAAAAATACAATCGTAATCTTCAGTTTTTTCTTTGGCTTTTTTAGCTAAACTTAATTGATCATGCCCAGCTCCTTCTTTTGAAAACTCCAAATTTCGAACCTTATTTATTTTATGAAATCCTTTTAAATAAAGAATTATGCTCTTTTCATCATCTGCTATTATACAAATTCTTGAATATTCTTTATTACCAAGTCCACGTCTGTTTACTTTTAGGGTCTTTTGGTTGTTTTCTAGCCCTTTTTTTATTTAGTTTCACAGTATCACCATTTTCATGACGATTTTTACTTTTGTCACTTCCCATTAAAATCCTCCAAATCACCAATAAATGGCAACGCACCATATCGTCCTTCCAAATAACCTTTTTGTAAAAATTCATTGGGACGTGGTTTGAAATCAGTTAATGGATATAATTGGGTGGACTGTTGTTTATCTTTTTCCACAAACCAAATTTGGTCACGACGCAATAAATTATTATCTAAAATAGAACTATCATGAGTTGTAAATACAATTTGAGCATTATGTCGGTTCAATTTAGGATTGTGAATAAGTTCAACTATAAATCTAACCATACTTGGATGTAAACTGCTGTCCAATTCATCAATAAATAAAATTTTACCATTTTCTAAAATATCCATTAGAAAAGGACCAGCAAATGCAAACAAACGTCTAGTACCTTCGGATTCAAATTCTTCTGGAAATTCAATTAACTCATTGCTTTCATTGATATTATGTATGAAAATAAGTTTTCCACCTACTACTTTAAAATCAACAATGTTTAAATCAGCAACTTGCAATAAATCAAGTACTCTTTGTTTATTATTAGAATCTTTACAAAAATTAAACGTAAAATCTTTTGGGAAACGTGTTCCTACAGTAGAAACTATTAAATTATTTACTATCCAATTAATTATTGGTTCTAATTTTATGCTGTTTAACATACCTGCGGTTGATAAAAATAATGCGTTATTACGCGTTGTTATTTGCCAAAGTTTACGCTGACCAGTTAAATGTTTTGTATTTATAGACCAATCATATTGCTTAGTTTCTTCATCATAAATACGTTCAAACCAACGTTGTGCTTTACCTTGTGGGTAAACAAATAGCCATTCATGTATAACTTGTTCATTATTTAACGCAAAGCCATATTCATATAAAATTTCCTCAATAACAAATGATAATTCAAATTCACTCAATAAACTAGAATTTTCTTCATCTAAAAGAAAAGGAACTATATTGATGTTCTCACCAGATTGACTTTCTTTGGCCGAATTTCTGACAAAACTCTGCACAAAATCCATAGCATCTATTAAATTACTTTTTCCAGCAGCATTAGCACCATATATAGCAACTAATTTCACTAAATTTTCTAAATCTTTAATTTCAGAAGGAAAAATGTTATCCGTTAAATTTGATTCTGGAATGGGAGCAACCACCATACTCAAAGTTTGAGTACTGTTTATAGAACGAAAATTTGTTACTTTAAATTCAATTAACATAATTATTTTTCAAGTTAAGGTGGACAAAACCTCTGCCCACCATTTACCAACTTACAACAACGGCACAATCAATAACGCCACAATATTAATAATCTTAATCAATGGGTTAATCGCTGGGCCAGCAGTATCCTTGTACGGATCACCAACTGTATCACCAGTTATCGCAGCCTTATGAGCCTCAGAACCCTTACCACCATGATTACCATCCTCAATATACTTCTTCGCATTATCCCAAGCACCACCACCAACAGTCATGGAAATAGCTAAGAATAAACCAGTAATAATAGTACCAAGCAACAAGCCACCTAAAGCTTTAGGCCCTAAAGTAACTCCAACAATAATAGGCACTAACACTGGTAATAAAGAAGGTATGATCATTTCCCTAATTGCAGATTTAGTCAACATATCCACAGCCTTAGAATAATCTGGTTTAGCAGTCCTATCCATAATGCCCGGAATTTCCTTAAACTGACGGCGTACTTCAACTACCACGCTACCAGCAGCTCGACCAACAGCTTTCATAGCCATTGCCCCAAACAAATAAGGAATCATACCACCGATAAACAGACCAATAATCACCATCGGATCAGACAGGTCAAATTTACTTGCCATTTCCGCTGCATGGGTTGCAGATTCTACAGTTCCACCAGCATCAATGACAGCATCTTTAGCAACTTGCTCAATTTTATGAGTATAGTCAGCAAATAATACCAACGCAGCCAAACCAGCAGAACCAATTGCATAACCTTTAGTTACAGCTTTAGTTGTATTACCAACAGCATCTAATGGATCAGTAATGCCCCGAATCTTCTCATCTAATTCAGCCATTTCTGCAATACCACCAGCATTATCAGTAACTGGACCATAAGCATCTAAAGCTACAATAATACCAGTCATGGACAACATACTTGTTGCAGCAATTGCAATCCCATATGTGCCAGCTAGAAAATAAGAACCACCAATAGCAGCACAAATAGCCAACACTGGATAAGCAGTGGACTCCATAGATACAGCTAAACCTTCAATCAGGTTAGTACCATGACCAGTTGTAGAAGCTTGAGCAATTCCTTTCACTGGGCCATATTCAGTAGCAGTATAATACTCAGTTACTACCACTAACACAGCAGTCAAGACTAAACCAATAATGGCAGCACCATACAGATTCATAACAGAATATAGACCATTACCACCCATAATCCATTCGGTAACTGGATAGAATGCTATCGCAGCAATAACTCCAGAAACAGCTAAACCACGATACAACGCATTCATGATTTTGCCGCCTTCTCTGGCATTTACGAAGAAAGTACCTACGATGGAAGCAATGATTGATACACCACCCAAAACTAATGGGAATAAAACAGCTTTATTAGCTATTTCAGGAGTAGCATAGAATACAATTCCACCTAATAACATGGTAGCAATAATAGTTACCGCATAGGTTTCAAATAAATCAGCAGCCATACCAGCACAGTCACCAACATTATCACCAACGTTATCAGCGATAACAGCAGGATTACGTGGGTCATCTTCTGGGATTCCAATTTCTATTTTACCTACTAAATCAGCACCAACATCAGCACCTTTAGTAAAAATACCACCACCCAATCGAGCAAAAATGGAGATTAAAGAACCACCAAAACCTAAGCCAATTAGAGGGCCTAAATCAACTACAACTTTACCTTCTGGTAACATTAATTGTAATATTGCATAGTAACCAGCAACACCGAGTAGAGCTAAACCAACTACCAACATACCAGTAATTGCACCACTACGGAATGCAACTGCTAAAGCACTGTTTAAACCTTCATGAGCTGCTTGAGTAGTCCGCACATTGGCTCGCACCGAAATATACATACCAATATAACCAGCAGCAGCAGAACTGAATGCTCCAATGGCAAAACCGATAACAGTATTTAAACCTAAGAAATACCAAATTACTACAGCGATAACAATACCGGCAATTAAAATGGTAGTATACTGACGATTCAAGTAAGCTTTCGCACCTTCTTGAATAGCGGTAGCAATTTCTCGCATCCGCTCATTACCATCAGGTTTCTTTAAAATCCAATTGATAGATATAACTCCGTATAACAAAGCTCCTATCGAACATAATATTGGTATCCATAATTCTATGGGTATAGATGCAATCATATAAAACTCCTCCAAAAAAATGAAATAATAAATATCTTATTTTATATATTTTTAAATGTGATATTAAAATAGATTAATTTAAAATAAGTCTGCTTCATATATAACAACTTTATTAAAAGTTAATGTGAAATACAATAATATCCATTCAACGATAATTTAAATAAGACGATTTTAAAACCAAAAACTATAGATTTTAACAGATTTATACAGATCAAGTTATAATAAGGGTCAAAATATTTAAAATTTAATTATTGATTACCAACTTTCGGTAATTTCAGTTTACAATTTATAATTATTAGTTGCAGACCAAATTGTAACTAAAACTATCAATTAAGATTAATTATAATATGAGAAATTTATTTTCAAGAAGTTTACGCTTTCGTACGATAGTATTTGTATTGTTAGGAGTAGTACCTCCTATGTTAGTAGCGATTTGGTACGCAAGTCTGGATGCAGCTAATATTATTCATCAAGAGGCTAAAGAGAATTTATCTTTACGAGCTCATGATTTAGCCGATAACGTCTCAAGGTGGGATCAAATGAACGTACTAGCAGTGAGAAGTTTGAGTGAACACCCATTATTTTCCAATATGGATGAAAAACAACATTTACCGAATTTATCAACTATCTATCGTTTATATCATGAAATATATGGTTTAACCACATTAGATTTAAATGGTAATGTCATCACTGAAGGTACTGGTGGGATTAAAGAACCATCTAATTATAGTGAATTCAGCTATTTTAAACGAGCAATTAACGGTGAAGATATTGTTCGAGAATCATTAATATCCGAACCATTTAATAAACCCGCAATTATTTTTGCCTCACCAATTCGTAAATTACCAACTTTAAAATTAGGTACCCAAGGAAAATCAGTAGTCAAATTACAGAAAAAATTGCAAGAACGTAATTATTATTTTGGAAAAATCACAGGTATTTATGATGACAAAACTGCTGAGGCAGTGCGTTCTTATCAATCAGAATATTTTCGTTCAACAATGAATGGAATCACCGATCCACTTACCTTTGATTTAATTAGATTTACCGACTCCAAACATCCACTATATACAGAAGTTCCTGGTAAAATTGTGGGAGTGGCAGTTATAGCTACTTTTTTAAAAGATTTAAGCGAGATTATTGGTACAGTGCATTTAGGTAAGACAGGTTATGCTTTTTTAGTGGATGAAAAAGGTAAAGTTCTGGCTCATCCAGAAGCTAAATATGTAGCTAAACAGTTAAGTGATTTGAGTGATTATCCACCTGTACAAGCTGTTTTAAATGGTAAGGATAAAAATTTTTCTTTTATCGATGCAGAACAAGTAAAATGGCTATCTTATGGAATAAAATTAAAGAATAATTGGAATGTAATTGCCTTACAACAAGAATCTGAAGTACTAAAAAAAGAACAGTTATTTCTAGAATTAGTAACTTTTATTGCAATAGTTGCTGTACTAAGTGTGATAATTTTAATTTGGTTATTGACTGGTCGTTTATTAGAACCAATTAGCCAACTTACTGTAGCAGCTAAAACTTTATCTCGTGGTCAATGGCAACAACATGTGGAAGTCAAATATCAGGATGAAGTTGGTACGTTAGCTGATGCTTTTAACCAAATGGCTAAACAATTACGCATCTCATTTGCAATTTTACAAACTAAGAATGAGGAATCACAAAGAGCTTGTGAAGAAGCAGAAAAAGCCAATAAGGCTAAAAGTATATTTGTGGCTAATATGACTCATGAACTTCGTACTCCTCTCAATGCAATCATCGGCTATAGCGAAATGTTGCAAGAAGAAGCTGAGGATATGCAGCCTGAAGAATTTGTCCCAGATTTAGAAAAAATTGCTAGTGCTGGTAGGCATTTGTTAGCTTTAATTAATGATGTATTAGATTTTTCCAAAGTAGAAGCTGGTAAAATGAATATATATTTAGAATCTTTCCAAGTTGATAAAATGATAACTGAAGTAGTATCGATGATTCAACCCGCAATTCAAAAAAATAGCAATGAATTAATTGTCAAACATGATAATGATTTGGGAACTATGCACTCTGATATTACTAAAATTCGCCAGTGCTTATTTAATTTATTGAGTAATTCCAGCAAATTTACTGAAAGTGGTCAAATAAATCTAACTGCTAAACGAGAAATCAAAGATGATGAAGATTGGTTAATTTTCCAAGTAAGTGATACTGGAATTGGGATGACAGAAGAACAAATGAGCAAAGTATTTCAAGCATTTACCCAAGCCGATTCATCCACCACTCGTAAATATGGTGGTACAGGTTTAGGTTTAGTCATAACTCAACAATTCTGCGAAATGATGGGAGGTAATATTGGGGTAGAAAGCGAATTTGGTAAAGGAGCTATTTTTACTATTAAATTGCCAACTATTGCTGAAGAATCAGTAATTTAAAAACAAGCTATATCATTTGATTTACAGACCAACCATACTTCATGGTTAAACCAAATGATTCTCAAGCTTGCTATAAACCCGATAGAATAAATAATTTTAAAGTTAATTAAGAATTAAGCATTCATAATTAAGAATTACTATAAACTAACGATATAACCAAACTCGTAACAAAGAAATTAATTTATCATTATCAACTGGTTTAGATAGATAATCATTAGCTCCTGCTTCAATACATTTAGCCCGATCATCTTTCATTGCTTTAGCAGTCAAGGCAATTATTGGCAATTTACGATGGCTAGGTTGCTTTCTAATCTGTCGCATCGCTTCATAACCATCCATCCCCGGCATCATCACATCCATAATTATAATTGATACCTCAGGATGTTTTTCTAAAGCAACCAAAGCTTCTTTCCCATTTTTCGCAATGATAGCTTCCATATCTTTATCTTCTAACATAGCGACTAAAGAAAATATATTTCGCATATCATCATCTACTATAAGTGCAGTTTTATATTTTAAAATAGCTTCATCGTCATGGACTGATTTTAATAAATTACGTTTTTCTTGCGAAAGATTAGCTTCCAGCTGGTGTAAAAATAGAGTGGTTTCATCTAATAGACGAGCAGGTGAACTAACTGATTTAACTGTGATATTATCAGAACATCGTTGCAATATATCCTCTTCTGCTTCACTTAAATCACGATTGGCGTAGATAATAACTGGAACTTGAGATAATTCTTCCTCATGACAAAGTTGCTTAATCAATTGAATCCCAGAATCTTGTGCTACCCCTATATCAATTACCACACAGTCAAATTGTTCAGCATGTAGTTGTTGAATGGCAGCATTTTGCGTTGTTGCTAATTTGGTTTGGATATTTTTATCGCCAACTAATTCTATTATATCGTATTGTCGGTCTTCATCAGCCACTAACAATAGATTTTTCATAGTTTTGGTTACAAATCGTTCTATTTTTTTAAAAGCTTGACCTAATTGTTCTATATTGATCGGTTTTAATAAATAACCAATCGCTCCCATTTGTTTAGCATCTCTTTCTTCTTCGGCAGCAGACATAAAATGTACTGGAATATGCCTAGTATCTGGATTTTCCTTTAAATGTTCCATTACTGTCCAGCCGTCCATCTGTGGCAAACCAATATCCAGAATAATTGCACTAGGTGAATATTTATTAGCTAGTTCTAAACCAGTTTTACCATCTATAGCTCGAATACATTTAAAAGCTTTTTCTTGAGCCAATTCCATCAAAATACCAGAGAAATTATAATCATCGTCAATAATTAAAATTACTTTATCACCATCAGTTAAATTATTTCTATCATCAACTATAGTTACTTCTTCAATTATACTTTCTGCTTTAATTATCGGCAATTTTTCAGGTTCAGCCGTTTCTATAGTTTTTGTTGAAGATAGGATAAAATCTTCCTCTACATCATCAGCTGGAACTGTCTGTATTTCATTCAAATATAAAGTGAAAGTGCTACCATATCGTTCTTCACTAGTTAATTGTAATTCTCCTCCTAATAATTTAGCTAGTTGTCGAGAAATTGATAAGCCTAAACCAGTGCCTCCATAACGCCGACTAGTTGTACCATCAACTTGTTTAAATGCCTCAAAAATTTCTTGTAGTTTTTGTTCTGGAATGCCGATCCCAGTATCAATGATACTAATTGCAATCGCAGTATCTGGTTCGTAGGTATTATTTAAGGTTACAGTATTAGCTGGGCGATGGATGACTAATTTAATTCCACCTCTGGTCGTAAATTTGAATGCGTTGGATAGTAAATTAGTAATTATTTGGTTTAATCTTTGAATATCTGTGTGCCAGAATTTTGGTACATTTTCAGCAGAACTTATTTCTAAACTTAACTTTTTATCTTCAGCAACATGTCTAAACTTATATTCAATGCCTTCCAAAAACTCAGCCAGAGATATATTTTCTAAATTAACCTCCATTTTACCAGCTTCTACTTTAGATAAATCAAGTATATCATTGATAAGTAATAATAATTCTGAACCAGCATTGTGAATAGTAGTTGCATACTCAACTTGTTTATTATTCAAATTACCATTACGATTATCTGCCAATAATTGAGCAAGAATCAACATACTATTCAATGGAGTACGTAATTCATGTGACATATTCGCCAAAAATTCAGATTTATATTTAGTGCTAAGTTCTAATGCTTTAGCTTTAGTTTCTAACTCTTGTTTGCTTTTTTCCAATGCAGATGTCTTATCTTCTAATACGTTATTGGATACTCGTAATTCCTCTTGTTGAGCTTGTAATTCTTCATTTGCCGCCTGTAATTCTTCCTGCTGTGATTGTAATTCTTCATTATTAGCTTGTAATTGTTCTTGTTGGGCTTGTAGCTCCTCATTACTAGCTTGTAATTCTTCTTGCTGTTCTTGTAATATAGATTCAGCTTGTTTTTGATCACTAATATCTCGAATAATACCAATAAACATCCGAGTTTCATCTGATGGCATTTCTTCAACTGCAATATCTATTGGAAAAGTAGTACCATCTCTACGTTGGGCTATCAATTCACGCCGTTTACCAACTAATTTAGCTACTCCAGTATTGATATAATCAGCTAAATATTGATCATGTTCAGTATGATAAGGTTCAGGCATCAGCTTATTAACATTTTGCCCAACTATTTCTGACCATGAATAACCAAAAATTTGTTCAGCCGCTGGATTAAAAGTATCAATAAGACCTTTTTCATCAATAGTAATTATTGCGTCCACTACTGTGTCAACAATTGCTCGGATTCGTTCTTCACTTTCCAACATTTCTTGTTGCTGATCCTGTAAATTTTCAGTAAGCTGTTGCGACTCATCTAATAAAATCTGCATTTTTAGTCTTGATTGAGCCGAATGGATACTAATGGCTATATTATCAGCAACTTGATCTAATAATTCTATTTCTGCGGTGGTAAAATGATGGGAATTGGCTAATTCTAAAATCCCTAAAATCTGTCCTTCATAAATTAGTGGAATCACAAATATATCAATTTGTTTTGGTTCACCTAAACCAGAAATAATAGATATATGTTCAACTGTTACTTGATTAAATAAAATACTTTTTTTCTCAAAGGCAGCTTGACCCACTAAACCTTCGCCTATTTTAAATTCATTAGCATTATGTTGACGTTGTTTATAAGCGTAACTGCTATTCAATTTAAAACTATCATCTTCAGCTAAGAAAAATATTCCAGCTTGAGCGTTGACATAAGCCGCTAGATAATTGATAGTATTTTGGGTTAGAACGTTTAAGTCCTGTTCACCACGCATAATCTCATTTAGCTTAGTTTGCCCAGTTTTTAACCAATCAGATTTTTGACTAACATCAGCAATTTGCTGTAGTTTTTTAATAATTTTACCTATATCTTTGCCAAATAAATCGTCTTTGGTTTGACTGGTAATTTTTTTACTATAATCACCATCAATTGCTGCTTTAACACTAGTGGCAATTTCTTGTAAACGTTTATTCATAGCGACTAGAGAATTACCCAGTATATCTTGGTCAGAACGAGGCATAATTTGCAATGAATAATCACCATGAGCTAACTTGCAAGTTTGTTTACTGATAGTTCTAACCGATTCAGTCAGGTCACATAATGCTTTATGAACTCCAGTTGCAGTTTTCGTATTATCAAAATGAATATTAATATTACCAACTGCTATTTGTTGAGCCATTTTAACTAATACGTTAGGTTCGGCACCTATTTGAGTGATAATTTGCTGACTCAGTAAAAATGCTATCACGATTCCAAATGTGCCAACGATAACCATTAATAACCATAAAGAAATAGATTTTACATCAGTAGTTGACATTATTATTTCTTTAACTTGTAACGATAACTTACTAAATTCTTGAATTAGATTTTTTTCTTGATACTCTAATTGCTGTTTAAATCTTTCAATATTTTGATAATTTTCAACCAATTGTAATATATTAATAGCTGTATTTTCATAGCCAATATATTGTTGATTAACAGCTATTAGTTGTTTATTAATAATTTGAGATAAATCACTTGCGTAAATATTTTTTTGATTTATTAAAAATTTTAAATCATTTAACTTACTGTTCACTAATGCAGTACGATTATGAAAATTATTTTTAGCAATAGCAAATCTTTCTGTTTGATAATATTGTAGACAACGTTCAAGCCATAAACTTTGTTCTACTTGAATTCTGGTTAATTCACTGGTTAATTCTAATAGCGGCAAGTTTTTTTCAGCATTATTTGCCTGCATTTCATTAGTAACAGTGCCAATCGCTATAAGCATAACTAATAACAATATACCTATTAACGAAAATATTTTAAATTTTAGATTTAACATTTTGATAGGAAATCATGGATGAAATATATTTCAGTAAATGTACTTAATATTAAATGTGAATTAAGAGCTAAAATTATGTATCTTTATAAAAACAATGAGTTAAAAAATGCACGTTAAAAATCTACTGAAGTTACAATTTTTAATTAT
>JASFYV010000320.1:0-5795 GCA_045046925.1 Candidatus Marithrix sp.
AAAAATTTTCTCCCAAATTCCTTTGACCAACGACTAAATCTAGTATGAACTACTCTAAAATCTCCAAACCTCTTTGGTAAATCACGCCAAGATATTCCTCTATCTGTATATCACTGCCTCTACAAATAATATCTTTAAATGACGCTGTTTTATAATGTTTAAATTCAGATATCCTGCTATCCGTAAATGACCAATCACCTTTTTTTAAGTTTCTATTATTTCTCCGCCGTAATTCATTATCATGCTCAAGTTTATAAATTGATTTTATAAAACATTCATACCAAATAGATAAAGCATCTAAAACAGAGCTTTTACCACAACTATTTTCACCAGTTAAAATATTTAAGTTACTATTTAACTCAAACGAAACATTCTCAAATTTTTTAACTCTATATGCCGATATTTATCTACTTGAACGCTTCATGGTTAGGTTTTAACGCTCTTTCTAACTTTGGGACTAGCAATATGTAATACTGTCCTAACTATTGAATAATCTGAGTTCGATATAAATATCTTATGCTCCTAAATTTTATTTAGGAACACAATGATTTAGAAGCTCTGCTTCAAGTTTAGACCAAGCTGAGCTTGATAACCTGCGAGTTCCCAAATAAAATTTGGGAACAATATTTAACTTATTGTATTTTTATGTTGAACTTAGGTTAACAGTTGATATTGCAAACCACTAAAACTACTAAAAAGAGTAGTATCATGCCAAACAATTGATATATTTTATATTTAACTGAAAATTTTCTATGCATGTATTTTTACCTAATAAACATACTCTACATCATCCCAAACAAGATTATTCTGATGGGATACCTCCATTTGAACATTTAGAAGTGCCAGATAGGATTAATGCGGTTTTACAAGGAATTAAAGCAGTTACAGACTTGAATTTAATAATAGTAAACGAATTAGCGATTGATGCAGTATATAATTTGCATGATAGAGATTACGTCGATTTTTTATTAGCTATCAACAAAATACTCAAACCTGAACAGGAATATATTCCCAGTATTTTCAGGAATAATTTATCTCAATCTCCATTATTATATCGTGCTGGAATGTACTGTAGAGAAATTGGGACACCGATTAATAAAGGTAGTATTGAAGCAGCTTTAAATTCGGCTGCAGTTGCAGAACAGGCGGCTAATTGTTTATTGACAACCGGACAAGATACAATTGCTTTATGTCGTCCACCAGGCCATCATGCTGGGAAAAAAAGATATGGTGGTTATTGTTTTTTTAATAATGCTTATATTGCAGCTAAAACTTTAAAACAACAATGTGCTGTACTTGATATTGATTACCACCTTGGAGATGGTAGTATTGAATTTGCTAATGCGGAAATTCCCTATTTTTCACTACATGTTGATCCATGGAAAAACTATCCTTATTTAGACACTAATATAGTATTACCAACCAGATATACTGACTTAATAACCATTCCTGGTGGAATAAAAGGTGAATCATATATTAATCTATTTAAGACATTACTTACTAAATTAACTGACTTTAAGTATATTATTGTTTCATTAGGTTTTGATGCTCTTGCTACAGATCATATCCAGGATGAACATGTCTATCTTGAACCAAAAGATTATTATATTATCGGCCAATTATTAGCCCAAATCCCAGCTAAAAAATTGATAGTTTTAGAGGGAGGTTACGATATATTAAATTTACCTGCTTGTGCAAGATATTTTACATCGGGATTCCTGCACAAACATATATAAGCTTCCTTATTCAGTTAAATACAACTACCTCTAATCCTCTCCTTAAATTAAGGATTGGACTAAAGGGTCAATGTCATTAAGTTAAGGGCAGACACGCAGGTCTGCCCCTACGAAATATAATATATTTATTGTAGGGGCGAACCTATGTGTTTGCTCTTCTTAACTTAATGGTATTGGACAAAAGGTTTATGTACTTTATACAAACGGGAAACTCTATAAGTATCTAATTAGCCTTAGTAGGTAAATCTTTGCAAGACTTATTTACTGATCTAACATCATCAGAAAATTGACTTTGAGTAGGACAAGATGTTTTTGTTACATGAACAGCTTCCAACGGTGAAAGTTTAGTAGCACCAAAATGTTTTTTGTCAAAATCAGATTTTTTTAACAAAGCAGCCTGAAAATAAAAAGTATCATTTCCAGCTTTAGATTGTTTAGCAAGATCGTTTGTTTTCAGATCAACTTCAATCGTCATTTGGGTTTGCTTACTACCAGTGTTATCAGCTGGAATATTATATGTACCTAATATTTCAATATCATTTACATCCAAAGCTAACTTTACCCGAGATAAAGGAGTTTTAATTTTTGCTTTTTTAGCTAAACAACGACTGTAAAGTAACAATAAAACTTGTTCACCTTTACTTGTTGGCATGTCTTCCATATCAAATTGTAAGGTTGCCACTTTATTGTGACTAAAAGCTAGTGATATAATATTACGAGCTCTTGGTCTTTTCTGTTTCACTTTTGGGCTATCACAAACCTTAATTTTACGTTTGTTAGCATCATCCAAGCTAATGGAAGAGATATTAAATTTCTGGTTAGTTTTACCAGCATTGATTGGTGGACGTACTGTCTTAGTTGTCTCAGTTTGAGGTGTATCAGTTTCATCTGGTTGTCCACCACCTAATTTGGTATTTGCTAAAATTGGGCTACTTGCTAATAGTAAAGCACAAGCAACGGTTGAATTTTTAACTGTCATTACTTCTCCTAAAATTTTTTAAAATGGTAACCATGAATTAGGGTAACCTCAAGGGATTACCCCTACAAATCATCATATTACATGTAGAGGCAATCCGGTTGCCCTGTTAACATATGATATAACTATAATTATTACACTATCGTAATACATTCCACAAATTTTGTTTCAATTTTGAGTTGGTAATTCTTGTTTGCGTTCTTGTGATAAGTTAAAGCCACAATATATGGTCACCAACATTCCTTGTGTACCCATAACGCTAAAACTAACCAATTGTAATACTATAGAGTAGGCAACAGCAAGACTTTGGTCAATATTATACAAGCCTAATGCTAAAACACAAGCTACTTGATATACTCCGACATAACCAGGGGCTGATGGTAACGAGATGCTCAAGAGTAAAAAAACTCCAACAGTTAAACCTGCTTCAAACGATAAATTCCAACCAAAAGCACTAATAATTTGCCACATCCAGAAATAATCTAATAAAAAAATTATAACTGTTATTAATAATACAACTATTAAATTATTAGTGTGCCGGAATGTCTGAATTCCTTCTATACCATGCAACATCAACTCTTGTAACTTTTGCCATTTACCTTTAAACAGTAAGCTTTGAATTTTTTTATATAAAAAATCGGCAAAAATTATTAATGTAGCTAATCCAAGTATAGCCAAAATAAACACTACAACTATGCTTTTACCAACATTAGGATCAATTCTATTGCCATGTATCCATAAAACTGACATGGTAAAAAGCCCTATCACTATCATATCTAAGATACGATCCAACACAGCACTGGAAACTGAGCGGCCTAAAGTTAATGGAGTAAAATGATTGATTGCTACTACTTTTAGTACTTCACCAGCTCGAGCCGGATAAATAATATTGCCTAAATAACCAATGTTAGCAGCCTGCCAAAAATGTTTAAATTCTGATAATGGTAGACATGCAACTAAATTCCAACGCAAAGAACGCAATGCAATTACCAGCATAACCACTAATCCAGCTATAAATACTTTTACTAAATTTATAGTTTTTATAGCAGTGAAAAAAGCCTGCCAATCTAATTTTGAAAATACTATTACTAGTAAAACTATACTAAAAATCGCACCGAAAATAATTAATAAATTCTTTTTATTCATATTTTAAATATTAGTACTATTATATAGCTCGATGACCAATATCAGTACGATAATACATATCTTGCCAAGAAATTGTACTAACCAATTGATAAGCTTTAGTTTGAGCCGCTTGTACAGTATCACCTAAAGCACAAGCACATAATACTCGGCCACCAGCAGTCACAATTTTACCATTTTGTTCTACAGTTCCAGCATGAAATATTTTACCATCTGTAATATTAGATAATCCATTAATAACTAAGTTTTTTTCATATTTGTTTGGATAACCACCAGCAGCTAATACTACTCCTAAAGACGCTTGTGGATTCCATTTAGCTTCTACTTGATGCAATTTCTTATCCAAAGTGGCCAAACAAAGCTCAACCAAATCAGACTGGAGGCGCAACATAATAGGTTGAGTTTCGGGGTCACCAAACCGACAATTATATTCTAATACTTTTGCCTTACCATGAGTATCAATCATCAAACCAGCATATAAAAAACCTGTATAATCATTACCTTCCATTGCCATTCCACGCACTGTAGGTTCTATAATTTCTGTCATGATACGAGTGTGTATTGCTGAAGTAATAATTGGAGCTGGAGAATAAGCGCCCATTCCACCAGTATTAGGCCCTTTATCACCATTATCACGAGCTTTATGATCCTGTGAAGTAGCCAATGGTAAAATATGCTCTCCATCTACCATACAGATAAAACTAGCCTCTTCTCCAGTTAAAAACTCTTCAATAACAACGTTATGTCCAGCTTCGCCAAAACTATTAGCAATTAACATATCTTCTACAGCAACGATAGCTTCTGCTTCTGAATATGCCAAAATAACCCCTTTGCCTGCCGCTAAACCATCAGCTTTAATAACAAGAGGTGTACCAATTTTACGAATATAATCTATTGCTGGTTTAACTTCAGTAAAATTAGCATAATCTGCAGTTGGAATATTATGCCGAGCCAAAAAATCTTTAGTAAATAATTTTGATCCTTCTAATTGAGCTGCAGCTTGAGTTGGTCCAAAACAGGGTAAACCAATATTTTGAAATTTATCAACAATTCCAGCTACTAAAGGTGCTTCTGGGCCAATAATAGTTAAATCGATAGAATTTTGTTGAGCAAAGTTAATAAGAGCTTCAATTTCATTTACTCCAATTGCAATATTTTGTACTTTATTTTCTTGGGCTGTACCAGCATTACCAGGAGCTACAAAAACAGTTTCAACTTGAGCTGATTGTGCCACTTTCCAAGCCAAAGCATGTTCACGTCCTCCATTACCAACAATTAATATTTTCATAATTTTTTTAAATAATTTATGTAAAATTGTAAATTAATATATTATAGCATTTCCCGATTTACCACCCCTTGTTCCCTAGCAAAGCAATACGATTAAGTTAAAGATGTAAAAAATAAATTTTCTAAACGCTCAATAACAATATCGGAAGATTTATCTGAACACTAATTTTTAATTGCATTAAACGAAACTACATTATTAACTTGTTGTTTTAATAGTTTTCTCAGATAATTTATCATTTTCTATATCAATGGCAGGTATGGAGTTATAACAGATAGTAATGGTCTTTATTATATGCGAGCTAGGTTTTATAGCCCTGAAATTAAACAGTTTGCTTGGGGATGTTTTTGAGGGGTAGATGTTGAATCTTGACTTGAAAGTAAACTTAAGATAGAATTACATTTTTCAAACAGAAAAGCCCGCCCAGAAGTATTGAGATACAAAAGGCAGGCTTTAAATATTAACCTTCGGCAGTTAATACTGGAAATTATACCTGTGGTTTATGAAAATTGCAAGTAAAATTTTTAGTATTAGGGAGATTTGCTTTATGAGTAGTACCAAACTTCACACCAATCCTTTCTTTATCACCGAAAATGATTTTTTAGATATTTGGGGTAGACATATAAAGCCAATAGGTTTTATGGTATATTCTTGT
>JASFYV010000321.1:0-14200 GCA_045046925.1 Candidatus Marithrix sp.
TACATTTCTTATACTAAAAACATGGCATTATAACAAATTTATAACTTATTGATAAATATTTAAAATAGTTGGCATGGGTATGGTAGGTAGTTACAAAAACAGGACATAATAAAACCAGTTCCTTTTAAAATGTTTAGTTAAATTTTTCAGAGAAATTATTACATTTTTCCAGCGATTTTTTAAAAAAATTATTCCCATAACAAGGAATATTAGGATTAATATAGGACTTAACGCAAAAATCAGCATCATAATTATAAAAAATCCCATAACAAGTGCTAAACAAGAGCAGCTATCTTTCAAAATTATCATTATTGTTTCTAAGCGGCATTCTTTCATTAATTATGTTCACGTGACCACGTTATCAACATGGTCATGTTCAGTAAGTCGAAACGGATTAAATTGCCAACTATTTATATCATAAGGAACAGTATCAGTATGGCCAGCCAAAACTAAACCATTTTCACCACTACCCAAAGTGGCTAATAAATTGAATTTGTTAGGATAGTTAGGAAGAGGCATGATTTCACATTTAAATCCTAACTCGTTACACCAAGTAGCTAATAAGTCAATTATAGCTTGATTGCTTTGATCTATTTTTGGATCATTACAACTGATAGAAGGTATTGCTATCAATTGTCTGATCATATCTAAAGTTGGAGGAATTTTCATTGGCTAATACCTAAATAAATTTGGTTCATAATATCAATACCTTCACCAATGTAAGATAGAGAGTTTCGGGAAATACGTTTTGCTTCATTCCCGAAATAACTATCATGGTGGAGAAGGTATTATTAATTAAATTTTACGCATTTTTTAAAAAAAATGTTTCATTTGTATGTAAAATGATCGCCGAATTTCACCAGCAATAATATAATTATCACTGATACTATTGCCAAATTCTCGTTGTTGTTTGTCAAATAAATTACGGATTCCAAAGCTAAACTGCCAATTTTTTGGATTCCAGCCTAAGCGAATATCAAAACGATTATAGTCATCAACATAGTTATTGAAAAGATTATCAACGTAATATAATGCTGTATCTAATTCTAAGTTATTTGGTAAAGATAATAATGAACGAATATTAGCTTGATGATGTGGACTGTAATTTTCTTGAGCTTCAGAAAAAAAATCATTCAAAAGTGGTACTGATATAACATCAGAATCAAGATGTAGTTGAATATCTAAATAATTATATGTTGAAATTAATTTCCAATTATCAGTTACTTGCCAAGATGCGGCAACTTCTAATCCATATGTTTCTCCATACATCTTATTCATAGTTTGTAATATGATAGTAGATGGAGGTATCATTTGCGTTGGCTGAAAAATTCGCAGTTTCTCATAATCATTATAAAATATCGTTGCATCTAATAAAAATTTATTAGTTATATTAAACCTATAACCTAATTCATAAGCCAATACTGTTTCTGCTTTATAGTCAATATTTCCCTGTAGAATCATTGTTGGTATTTGACCTTGGATAGCAGAATTGTCATAATTAATACTCTGCAAAATAATTGACATGGCATCACTAGATAAAAAATATTGAACATTTTCGTCAGTTCTAGTAGGGCTGCGTACTGCTCGTGATATTGCTCCCCAGATACTATGTTGTTGTTTATTCCATAATATACGAACTGTTGGCTGAATTTCTAAACCTGAATAATTATTATGCTCAATTTTTGAACCTAAGGTTAGTTTAAAATTCTGTAATCTAAATTCTCCTTCAGCAAAAACACTAAACAAATTATCTTGTCGCTTTTTGGGAGTATAAGTCACTGCAAGCGAGTCATTCATATCATCATGTGTATAACGATAACCCAAACCCCAGATTAAACCCTGATTTACATTAGGTTGCCAACTATGTTGAAAATCGATGTCAAAAGTTCCACGCTTATCTCCTAACGACATTTTTTGCCGTTTAGTTTGATCATAATAAGTTTGCAATATTATATTATTAGCTTGCCAACGTCCTAATATATTGAATCCACTAATATCTGTGACATCATTAAAAAGTTCACCAGTTTGAAAGCTTAATAAATTTTGTTTAGTAAAACCGTCATAAACATCACCCTGTACGGTTAAATTATTGCTATTAGTTATTTCTTGATCAATACGAAATCCAGCCCGTTTCATTTGCCAGTCATCTTTTTGATTAACACCTTGAGAATCAATAAAATTATCATGTTGGTAAAATTTACTATAAACTCGATAATAACCAGTATCATTGATTTTACCGCCATTTCGTAAACCAATAATAATATTTTCTTCACCTCTGCCAATAGTGGTAGTAATCAAATTTTTTTGTGTATCTTTGCTAGATTTAGTAACTATATTAATAATACCGTTGACGGTATTAGCTCCCCATAATGAAGCACCTGGGCCACGAATTACTTCAATCCGTTCTATATCTTCTAATAATAAATCTTGGCTATCCCAATTAACTTCAGAACGTAATATGCTATAAACACTACGACCATCAATCATAACTAACAATTTACTATCAAATAATCCATTTAATCCTCTAGTAGTAATAGCCCATTTATTACTATTTATCCTCGCAACCTGCATTCCTGGTATCATGCGTAAAATTTCTGGTAAACTGGTAATTCCTGCTCGCCGAATATCATCTTGAGTTATAACAAATAATGCGGTTGAAGTCTCAGTTAATTTTTGTACTTTTCTGGCAGGTAAGTTAGCTTTAAGATTAAAAGTTTCTATTTGGGTTAGTTCTTTCAAAGATAATTGCTTTAATTGATTAATTAAAATATGATGTTCAGTGTTAGCCGAACAATTCATTGTAAATAATAGAATTCCAAAAAATAGCTTAAAATTTGATATACTTATTTTCATAATATTGATTAAATTCAACGGCGAAAAATTTTGGCAACTCGCAATAGATTCGCACTGGCTTCTAAGTTGATTGTTTTTAATACGTCTGGAGCAATATAAAAACCGACCCGTCTGTTCTGCACAAAAAATTGAATCATTCCTCCTACGGCTACAAAGGTATCAATATCACTAACCGTAAGAATTGGACGTTTTTGCAAGGTAGTCAAAATATTTTTTAAATAATTGGTTTCAGACTGGCTAATAAATAATATTTGACATATATCAATATTTATTAAATTTTTTAATCTTTGTATCACAACAAAATGTTGTTCTATTTTTTCATTTCTTACGGTAATATCAATTTCTTGTTGAAATGGATCATCTCCTAAAATACAAATGTTAAATGGTGCGTCAGGTTTAGAAAAAGTATGCTTTGGCCATTTGATAAAGTTTGCAAAATTATATAAAAATACTGCTTTAACTTGATATTCCTGAACCTCTGCATAACTTTGATTATACATCATTATAAATGCAATCAATATTAGATTAAATTTCTTAAAAAACATAATGTTTATACTTTTTGGATGGATACTAACTTATATTAATATTTATCAAAATATGCTCTATCTGAAATGAGTAATAAAATATGCGTGTATTTAACAAAATTTCTATCAAAAATAAACTTAGAATTATTATTATTTTAACCAGCACAGTAGTAATATTTTTAGCTTCGATTGCATTTGTTGCTAGTGATCTATTTACATTTCGTCAACAAATGGTAAAAGATTTGTCTGTATTTGCTGATCTAGTTGGTATCAATAGTTCTGCTGGGATTATATTTAATGATAGTCAAACAATTGAAGAAAATATTGCCGGTTTAAAAGCTAATAAAAATATTATTGTGGTACATATATTTAAAAAAAATGGAGATAGATTCGTAAGTTACTTTAAACAAGGCTATTCAAATAATTCAGAATATGATTTTACAACAATTACTGAATATTACATACAACATAACATAGTACCAAATCAAAAACACCATGATTTTCACAGGAATAAATTAGAGTTTATCCAACCTATAATATTTAAAAATGACATGATTGGTACGATTTACATAGTATCAGATTTAAAAGTATTTAAAGAACATTTATTTCGTAGTGGAGGAATTGTTATTATTGTTATTTTAGTATCCTTGTTATTAGCATTCATTTTAGCTTCTAAATTTCAACGGATTATTACTACTCCATTTTATAGTTTATTAACAACTATGCAATTAGTATCACAAAATAAAGACTATTCATTACGAGTGGATAAAATAGTTGATGATGAGTGGGGAAATTTAGTCAATAAATTTAATGATATGTTGACTCATATCGAAACTAATAGTATTAAACTCAACCAATATCGAGAACATTTAGAAGATATGGTAGAGCAACGTACAGCTGAACTACAACAACGAACTAATGAGCTTGCTAAAGCTATGGATCAAGCTATGGCAGCTAATCAGGCTAAAAGTGCATTTTTAGCTAATATAAGTCATGAATTTCGGACTCCATTAAATGGAATTTTAGGCTATGCTCAAATTTTTAAACAAGATAACAGTTTAAATGAACAGCAGCAAGATGGAATTGATGTTATTAAACGTAGTGGAGAATATTTATTAACCTTAATCAGTGATATTTTGGATTTATCTAAAATTGAGGCAGGGAAATTAGAAATTATCCCAGCAGCATTTAATTTTAACCAGTTTTTATATAGTATTGCAGAATTATTTAAAATGCGAGCTTTGCAAAAAAAAATTAATTTTAATATAGAGTTTGCAGATGATTTACCCACAGTTGTTAATGGTGATGAAAAACATTTACGGCAAATTTTTATTAATTTATTAAGTAATGCAATTAAATTTACTGAGCAAGGTAGCGTAACTTTTAAAGTAACTCGTCAGAATGAAATAATTAGTTTGCAAGTAATAGATACTGGAATTGGAATTGATAAAAATGATTTACAAAATATATTTTTGCCTTTTCAACAGTCTGGAGATAGGAATCAAAAAGCTGAAGGTACTGGTCTGGGTTTATCTATAACAAAAAAACTAATTGATGCAATGGATGGAAAATTAGAGTTAGAAAGTGTTTTAGGACAGGGTTCTAGTTTTTTAGTAACTTTTAAATTACCAATAATATCAGATATTCCACAGATTATTGTTCAACAGCCATTAGCAATTGGTTATGAAAGCCATAAATATCCTTATAAAATATTAATAGTAGATGACAATAAAGAAAATCGGGATTTTTTAACCAATATTCTAACTCCTTTAGGTTTTGAAATATTGGAAGCTAATAGTGGTAATATATGTTTAGAAATAACTCAACAATTATATCCAGATTTGATTATTATGGATTTGATGATGCCAGGAATTGATGGACTTGAAACAACCAGACGAATAAGAAAGTTTTGTGGAAATCTACCTATTATTGCTGTTTCTGCCAATGTATTTAAAACTAATAAGCAAAATTGTTTAATCGCTGGTTGTAATGAATTTATTGATAAACCGATTGTAAATATTGAATTACTAAATTTATTGAGTAAATATTTAAAATTACAATGGATTTATCCAAATGAATCAGACAAAGAACAATTCCCGATTTTATCTATTGAACAAGCTAGTGAATTATCAAATTTGACTATGGTAGGAGATATAGCTGGAATTATAGAACTTGCTAAACAGTTAAAAATAATTGATTCAAAATTAGTAATTTTTATGGACAAAATTATTCATTTAGCTAATGATTTTGAACTGGAACAATTACAAGAAATTGCTAAACAATCTTTGGAAAGAGCAACTTAAGTTAAATAATCGTAACTATCTGTTATAGTAAATTGTATGGAAGACTAACATCGATTATTAATCGGCTGAAAGTTCGCCTCCAAGATTTAGTTAGAACTAATTTTTTGTCTTAAATTCTTTATATGTTTTTTCAGATTTGAAAGAAAAGTTTCCAATGTAAAAGTGATAACCCCTCAAATCGTGGCAAAAATAGTAAAATTGTTAGGGGCATTTGATGTACTTCCAATTTTAGATCGGGAATATCAAATACTTACCTGCTTTGTTTCATGTGTGTCTTTTTCTGTATAGGTAGTTACAAATAAACTTATATATTGACTACAGTAATCTAGTTATTATATTATAATCGGTTTTTAAATCACTTACTTCCACAAATTTATATTATTTTAGCTCTGTACAGGATATATATATTCTGTATACAGATGTTCTTAGTATAAAAAGGTAATATTATGGTCACATTTTACACCGAATCTAATTCTCAACAATCATGGAATATACATACTAAAGATTATTTTAAAAATGTTATATTTGGAGTGCTATTATTATCTTTTTCATTAATAATGCTGTTTTGGAATGAAGGCAATGTAATATACAGAGTGCAAACTTTAGAAGAAGCCGAACAGGATGTTATATCTATCAAGGCTAATCAAGTTGATTTATTTAACGAAAGTAAGCTGATCCATCTTAGTGGGCCAGCAGTAACTAATGAAATAGTAACTGATGAAAAATTTTGGATTGATGCTACTGATGTTATAAAATTACGGCGAATAGTAGAAATGTATCAATGGCAAGAAAGTCAACATTCTGAATCTAAAGGATTATTAGGCAGTAAAGATATTGTTACTATGAATTACACCTATGAAAAAATGTGGTTAACAGAACATATTAATTCTAAAAAAGAATTTAAAAATCCTCTTGGTCATAAAAATCCATCAATGCCGATAAAAAGTAAGGAATTCATAGCTGAACAGGTTACTTTGGGAGAATTTACCTTATCAGATGGTATTGTCAATCAGTTAAATAATTATCAACATATACCTATAGAAAAATCCGCTGTTCAAATCCAAGATATAACCGACTCTAAAATATCTTTAAAATTTGGAGATTATTATATTGGTAAAGACCCGGCTTTTAATCCTCAAATAGGTGACTTACGGATTAGATTTGAAATTGTATTACCTACTACTATTACTGTTATTGCCAAACAGGCTGATTCAGATTTAATTCCATATCAAACTAGAATAGCTGGAAAAATTGAACTCTTTGAATATGGTACAGTCAATGCCAAAACTATGTTCAAACAAGCTAAGATATTTAATAATAATTTTGTTTGGTTTTTGCGATTTGTAGGATTTTTGCTAATGTTTATAGGACTTGGTGTAATCTTTCAAGTATTCAGAATTTTAGCAACTATAATCCCATTTTTTAATAGTATTTTAGGTTATATCGGTTGGTTTGGAGCTTTTATTTTTGCTCTAACATTTTCTTTGGATAGTATTGCAATCTCCTGGTTATATTATCGTCCATTAGCAGCTATTATTTTAATTTTAATTTCCCTGAGCTTTTTATTTTTACTAAAAGGAATTCAAAGTTTTAAAAAAGTTAAAGAACCAAAAGTAGATGAAGTAAATACGGCATCAATCCCGATGGAACAACGCACAATATTAATACCATCAGAACATATGTTAGTTCAAGAAATTGCTATTCCAATTAAGTAACTTAAATAATGGAGTCGGTTAATATTACAATATATTTTGGACTCCAATAATCAAAATGGTTTAACCACTGCTAAAATTACCACAGCAAGTAAAATAATCACAGGAAATTCATTAAACCAACGGTAGAATATATGGCTATGTTGATTTTGATCATGCTTAAAATGTTTCACTAATTTACCACAATAAATATGATAACCTATTAAAATAACCACTAAAGTCAATTTAGCATGTAACCAGCCAGCTTTAGAAAAAGCGACCCAAGCATAATCCCATAACATCCATGTACCTAAAATTACTGTTAGAATTGCACTGGGAGTAGTGATTCCATAATATAGTTTCCGTTCCATAATTTTAAATCGTTCATTGCTAATATTATCATCACTCATAGCATGATACACAAATAAACGTGGTAAATAAAACAATCCAGCGAACCATGTTACTACGCAAATAATGTGAAAAGCTTTAACCCATAGCATTCTATTTTAACCTCATTTTATAAATAGTTATATTATTGAATTTTTAATTATATAGCAAAATTTATTATCTTCCCACATATAGCGTTTCCCGATTGTATGAAGTACATAAACCACCTCTTTCGTCTAGGGGAGGTTGTATTTAACTTAATCGGTAAATGCTATAAATAACCCACCATTATGCAATATTCACCACTTCATCAACAAAATTTAAGACCATTTGAGCAGTTATTATTAAAGTCAGAACGACAAGCTTGGCAATCTAAATTATCTCAGTTGGTTAAACATATCATTACTCCTATCCTATTTACACCTGATAATCTATTATTTGAGTTTGATAAATATGGTTTAATTCCGGTTATAAGTCTTTCCTCTTCAATAACAGATAATCAAAATATAGAAGTCTCAATCCCAATTTTAAACCATAAAGTTTTCCAATGGAAATTTACTGTTAGAAAACCAATCACAGAGCTTTTTATTAAGCTGGGAACTGGTAATCGGGTTAATAATTGTCAACTGATATTGTCTATTTTTGCTCAAGATTCTTTAATTGCTACTGCTAGACTAGATGGTACTAAAACTCAAGATAATCAATATACTAAATTTAAATTAGATAATCATTTGCCAACAAATGAATATATTTGCCAATTACAATCGCCTGATGCAGACAATAATATAAATACTCTGTTCCTTTGGTTAGAAATAAAAAGTGAAAATAAACAAGGATTAGCAAGCTATTGTTATTCATTACCAACAAATTTACCAATAGCTACTAAATCAACTTTAATAAGTATAATTGTTTTGGCAGAAAAATATGTGCAAAATTGTATAGATAGTATAGTGCAGCAAATTTATCCTCACTGGGAACTAATTATTCATGGTGAAAAACAGGATGATATTAATTATCCACCAGCAACCAAATTTTTTGCTAAACTTGATAATATTTTTGAGGCTGTAACTGGTAAATATGTAGCTATAATTCCTTCAACTGATCTGTTAACCAAAGATGCCTTATTAGAAATTTCTGAGTGGCTTAATGATGAAGTTGATATGTTGTATTCGGATGAAGATAAATTTGAGTTGGAGGGATTATTTGATGAACCTTATTTCAAACCAGATCATTCTGTAGAATTATTGAGAAGCCAAGCATATACTGGTCAATTAGCAGTTTATCGAACCACTTTATTGCAACAGATAAATTTTACTGAGGATTTATGGGATATAGCATTACAATTTACCGCATACAATGTGCAACATATTCCCAAAATTTTATATCATCAACGACGAGTGAAAGATTCTGCTAGTTATCCATTACAGACAGCTCAAACTGCTTTGAATCGAGAGGGATATGGTGGAATTGTTAATAAGATTAATGATTTTAATATAATTAGCTATCCGGTAATTGGCAATCCATTGGTTAGTATTATCATTCCAATTAAAGATAAGCCCGATATGTTACAGCGTTGTATTGCTTCTATTACTAAACTTACTAGCTATCCAAACTGGGAAATTATAATTATTGATAATGGAAGCACAGAACCAGAAACTTTACAATTATTAACAGAATATCAAGTAGTTCACCAAGTATTTAAATATAATATTGCTTTTAATTTTTCTAAATTAGTTAATTATGGAGTTCAACAAGCTAAAGGGGAAATTATTTTACTGTTGAACAATGATACTGAAGTTATTGAACCAACTAATTGGTTGCAAGAGATGATTGGATTTGCTCAACATCCTGAAATTGGAGTTGTAGGCTGTAAACTATTATATCAACAGGATAATACTATTCAACATGCTGGTTTAATTGGTGGAATTGGTGGAATTGCTAATCATAGTCATAAACATTTTCCAGTTGAAAGCAATGGCTATTATAATCGTTTAGCAGTGGTATCTAATTACTCTGCTGTTACTGGAGCTTGCTTAATGGTGGAACGTAAACTATGGAAATCTGGATTTGATGAAAATTTATCGATTGCTTTCAATGACGTAGATTTTTGTTTAAGATTATTAGACCAAGGTTTTCGGAATATAGTATTGCCACAAGTTACTCTATATCATCATGAATCTAAGACTCGAGGTTTAGACAATACTTCTGCCAAACAAACTCGTCTGCAAATTGAAGCATCTTATATGCAGCAACGCTGGGGAATAATATTAGAAAACGATCCTTTTTATAATCCCAATTTGACTAAATCATTAGAAAATTTCACTATTAATCATACTTCTATATACTATTGTGATGGATAAATAATAAAATGCTTAATTTTCAAAGTCTAAACTATTGATTATGGAAACTAAAATTTCCCCATTTTTTTATAGTTGGTATTATGGAGTATTACTGTGATATTATAATGCCTTGTAATCATATGTGGGATGCAACGGGTTTCTTAATTAAATTCGCTGTAATATATTCAGGTAAATACCATATATTATGTAACTCTTTACTCACATATTAACCTTCTCTAAAAGGAGATTTATTTAATGAGATTTATTGTAAATATTTTAGCAATTATTGGTTTAATTACTATTACTTGTGTTGGAATTGGATATAGCAAGATCAACGGAATACTGTCCGAAGCAGGTATGAGCATTGGTGATGTTAAAAATTTAATGTCAGAATTAGATCCTAAAGCTATGGAAGTCTATGCAGATTTTGCCAAAAAATTTATGGTAAATAAAGACCCAGGCGATGCAATGGTATGGAAAGTTCCAGTTGATGAAGATATAACTGTGGAAGATGTAACAGAATCATTAAAAAGTTTAGCTACTAATTATAATCTTTTATTTGTTGGCGAATCACCTTTTTATAAGCAAGTTGAAGCTGTTACTGGTAATCCTTATCGCCATGTTAGTTTTTTATCTTTTTGTGATGTTAAAGTAGGTGTACAAATGGCCGAACATAATGATGCTTATACCGCTTTTATGCCTTGCCGTATTTCGGTTGTTGAAGATCAACAGGGTAAATTATGGTTATATTCTATGAATCTTGATTTAATGATTCATGGTGGTAAAGAATTGCCACCAGAATTAAAAGCTGGAGCTATTAAAGTAAGAGATACTCTGCTTGCAATTATGGAAGGTGCTTCACACGGCGAATTTTAACTCATTCTATTAATTATAATAACCGTTCGGCTCTAGTTCGGACGGTTGACAATATGAAATCAATATATCGACAAGCCAGCTATTTACTTAGTGCGGATAAAATGGCACACCTTCCAAAATATGATGGAATTGAAGTAGCTTTTGCTGGACGTTCTAATGCTGGTAAATCTAGTGCAATTAATGCAATTACCGATCAAAAAAGTCTGGCTCGTACTAGTAAAACCCCTGGTCGCACCCAACAAATTATTTTCTTTCAGTTAAATGAAAATCGGTATTTAGTAGATTTACCAGGATATGGATTTGCTAAAGTATCTAAATCAGTTAAAGATAAATGGCAGAAATTTCTAGCTAATTATCTACAAACTCGTAGCCATTTACATGGTTTAGTCTTAATGATGGATGTACGTCACCCATTGACAGAGTTTGACCAACAAATGCTAGAATGGTGCCGTGCTTTTAATATGCCAGGTCATGTATTATTAACTAAAGCCGATAAAATTAGTCGTAACAAAGGAACTGCAACTTTACAACAAGTGACAAAGTATTTGTCGGATTCGTCTGCTGATATTAGCGTGCAATTATTTTCTGCTTTAAAAAAGACTGGTATTGAAGAAGTTCATAATAAGTTAAATGGTTGGTTAGATTAGTTTTTCTAGAAGATTTATTACATTGTTCCCAAACTCCAGTTTGGGAACACACTGAAGCTCCGCTTCAACCTAAATCAAGTATATCATTTCCCGATTTAATTAAATACAACCTCCCCTAATCCCCTCCTTAAATAAGGAGGGGACGAAAGGGGTGGTTTATGTACTTTATACAATCGGGAAACTCTATATCTTGTGTTTTAATTTATGATAAGACAGTTGTTGTAAGAATATTTGGGTATTTTTTTCAATCAGATAATCTATAATTTTTTTGGCAGTATATGATTTAAATATTTGAATTGCTATGTTCGGTGGAAGATGACACAAAATGTAAATGATTTTCTAAGATTACATATTCATACAATTTAAATTGCTTATTTTCTCTAAGCCACTGGTCTGGACGAGTAAAAATAGGTATCCAACCTACGGTTGTTGCTGTTTGGAAATATGGGATATTGTTTGATTGTATATCTGGTTCTAGCCATTTTTCTTTCAACGAAGCAGAGCTTCTTGGCAGTGCGTTACCAAACTGGAGTTTGGGAACGATGATAAAAGTGTTTTTAGTCTTTTAATCTAGCTAAATCAGGCAATGTAGCTCTGATAGTTGCTTTTAATTCTTCTCCTGCTTTTTCAGGATCATTTTTATCCCAACGAATTGTTAAATGATGATTTGTATCAAAATGTGTTTTTTCTTCATCGAACTTTTGTTTCTTACAAGTGTAAATCACTGGTTTCCCCATACCTTCTGCATAACCAGCTTCCCAATAAGCACCTAGATTATCGTGAGTAAGGTCTGCAATTATAAAATCCGAAGATTGAATTTCTACTCTTAATCTATCGTCAATTAACCCTGCTTTAGGATTGTCATCTAATTTTATCAATTCAAATCCTGTTTGCTCAACACTAGGTTTAAAAATATCTGAAACTATGTTGTCTAGTTCGGTTTCCCCAAATTGCATAGCCATAAAAGCTTTTCTATAAACTGCCTTACCATGCTGTAAATCTTCATAGTAATCCCAACCTTTAAAAGATAATGTTATCTTTGCCCAACTAGGAGCCATCATTTGCTGATTTCCAGTTATTAATTCAATTTTCAATAGATGATTTAAAATTAACCAAAATCCTGCATCAGATTTAGCACCGATTATTGCCTTATGTGTATTAGGTGCAACCACAATTTCTTCCCCTATACCCCTAATATTTTCAGCTAACCAACGAATGAGTAAATCTGCCTGTTCACGGTGGCGTGGTAAAGGTTTTTCTAAAATATTTTCTATGGTATGATAAGATATTGTAGGATGTTTATCCTTTTTTTGCATTTGCCTTATTGCATGGCTAATTTTTACTCTTACATCTTTTCCATTTTTAATTATATTTGGTAATGTGGAAGACACTATATGATCAAGAATATAGTCACCACATAAAGTACAAGAATAATAGTTGGCAGCTCCTGATTGAGAGCGAGATATAAGTGGATATAGTTGATCATTATCACAAATAGGGCAAATTGTGTCTGTCATTATTAAAATATCCTTTAATTGAGTGGTATATATTAGCTAGATTAATGAGAGAAAATCCATCATTTCTTTGCTATTATTTTAGGACTTATGTACTAATAAATATTAATTGTCATTCCCACGAAAGTGGGGGTCTAGTAATCTCAACGATCTCTGGATTCCCGTTTTCACGGGAATGACAGCATTTAATAAATATATTTTATATGCAAATTAAAATTGGTGTGGTTTTTTATAACTATTTGTAGTTTAACAAATTCATAAAATAATCATTTTGTCAATGTGTAAGTCATATATTTTGTAAAAAACATCAACTTACAGATATTTTTTCACAATCCCAATCTCCTCCTCTATTAACGCATAAACCATTCCATCTATTTCTTTAATTTGAGTTTTAAAATTATAAGATACTCTTCACAAATTGACTTTAGTTTAAAATTTAAGTATAATATATTCAATAAATCTACTTGACGCCAGAAATTATTATTCCTGCCTTGCTGGAGGGAGTGAGGTAAAAGCTCACCTACTATGAGAGGATTGGCAGGCTCTCCGAGTGGATTTATTATTTTGTACTTTTTACTTCTATTGAAGGTTTTTTCTCTCATTACAATGATTGACACCAATGTAGTTATTTTCATTCAGTATATGTAAAATTCTTCTATTGTTTTCATCAAAAATTGAAACTATCTTTCTATTATTTCTTGTGTCTTCAATAACTTCATCATAATTTTGAAAAATGAATGGTAATAACTTGAAATAGTTTATGCTAATTTCATCATGTCCAGTATGATGCTGTTCATATCCTCTAATTTTTGCAAATAAAAATTCATTCATTTTCACGTCATGATCCGCAAAATTTCCAATGATAAAATCGTCTTGTTTATTATAAAGCTTTTTATACTTATCTGTTTTTAATAGTTTTTCTATATTATCTAGATAATTTTTTTAAAGGTTTTGGAATCGGTAATAATTGGTACTGGGCTTAAACTATAATTACTGGTAAAATAGACAAATGAAAGAAATGAACTCAATTTGCCAAAAATGTAAAAGCCCAAAGACAAAAATAATA
>JASFYV010000322.1:0-8446 GCA_045046925.1 Candidatus Marithrix sp.
TAAGGAAAATCCTTAATTATAAATATTAAATATATTGTAGTATAATTTATACTGACAAATCAATATATTATTATATTAATAATTATTGCAACCATACTCACCATTTTTATAAAGTACGATATTTAGGATAAATTTACCCAATTTTAATACTATGAACTCATTGAATATTATTACACGAGCTTTTTTTGATATTTGTCGTTTACGTTTAGGTCCACAAGATTTACCAGCTTCAAGGACTTTATTGGTCTTAACTTTGGTAGTTTATACACTTATTAGCTTAATGCTATCATTAATACAAATATCATTGGCAAAAGCATTATTGTCATCGATTATAGATACTGGTTTACTCATAGTATTGATAGGAAGTTTATTATATATCGCTTCTCATTCAGCAAGAATCACCCAAACTATAACAGCATTGGCAGGTATTAATATATTATTTGGAATACCGACGATCCCATTAGTATTTATGATTGGTCAAGAAGGTTTAAGCAATAACCAAGCAGATTTACTAGTATTATTGTTATTTGTGGTAGTAATATGGAATTTTATCGTTTATGCACATGTTCTGCGTAATTCCCTAGAAATACCAATGTTTGCTAGTTTTGCTTTGACTATACTTATATCAATCTTGACCTTTAGTGTTTTGAACCAAATTATACCAATGGTAAAATAATGCACATACATATATTAGGGGTTTGTGGTACCTTTATGGCCGGGATTGCGATCTTAGCTAAACAACAAGGTCACAAGATTACTGGTACTGATGCAGCTGTGTATCCTCCTATGAGTATCCAATTGGAAAAGCTAGGAATTAAATGTTATAACGGCTATTCAGAAGCAAACTTAATGCCAACTATTGACTACGTTATTATAGGCAATTCTTTATCTCGTGGCAATCCAGAAGTTGAGGCAGTATTTAACCAAGGTTTAGCTTATATATCAGGTCCACAGTGGTTAGCAGAACATATCTTATCCAAATATTGGGTATTGGCAGTAGCCGGTACTCATGGAAAAACCACAACCTCTAGTATGTTGGCTTGGATTTTGGAAGATGCAGGTTTAAATCCAGGTTTTTTAATTGGTGGAATTCCGGAAAACTTTGGGGTATCAGCTAGATTAGGCACTGGTAAATTTTTTGTGGTAGAAGCCGATGAATATGATAGTGCTTTTTTTGATAAACGTTCCAAATTTATTCATTATCATCCTAAAACTTTGGTATTAAATAACTTAGAGTATGATCATGCTGATATTTTTCCAGATTTAGCCGCAATCCAACAGCAATTCCACTATTTGGTCAGAACTGTACCTAATACTGGATTAATCATTCATAATCAATCAGATATTGCTATAGATTCTGTATTAAAACAAGGTTGTTGGACTCCATTAGAATCATTTGCTGGTGGGGATTGGTTAGCTAAATCATTAACTTCAGATAATAGTAATTTTGAAGTAAGTTATCAAAACCAAATTGCAACAGTAAAGTGGGATTTAATTGGACAACATAATGTTGATAATGCTTTAGCCGCAATAGCAAGTGCTAATCATGTTGGTGTAAATATTGAACAGTCTTGTACAGCATTAGGTAAGTTTAAGAATGTAAAACGCCGATTAGAATTACGTGGAATAGTAAATGATATCAGTGTTTATGATGATTTTGCCCATCATCCAACTGCCATAGCTACTACATTGAATGGTTTGCGGCATAAAGTTGGGCAACAGAAGATCATTGCAATTGTTGAATTTCGTTCTAACACGATGAAAATGGATATTCATAATAGTCAATTAGTTGCTGCTTTGAATATTGCCGATGAAATTATTTTATATAATCGATTTGATTTATCCGAAGCGTTACCTCATGCAAAAACATTTGATAATGTTGGATTTATAATAGAGCATGTGGTATCAATAGCTAAAGATAGTGATCATGTTGTGATTATGAGTAATGGTGGGTTTGAAAATATTCACGAGCGATTGTTGGTTGGATTGAATGGTTAAAATATTAAGGAAATTACCATGTATTTTGAATTAAAAAATATCGGTGCTATTAAAGAAGCCAAGATAGAACTTGGTGAATTAACTGTGATTTGCGGCAAAAATAATACTGGCAAAACTTATATTACTTATTCTATATATGGTTTTTTGTATAAATTTCATTCTCTTTTTATAGAAGAAATAGAATGTTTTAAGTCATTAAATTTTAAAAATAATACAAGTATTGATTTAAAAGCATTAGAATATGAATTTATTAAAGTTAATATACAATTGAATAGTATTTATACTAAACAACTGAAAGATATTTTTAATGTAAACAGTGAAGAATTTTTTAATTCGCAATTCAATATACATGCTGATTTTACTAAACATCCTGATAATTTCACGCATATAATTGAAGGCAATAATACTAGTATAATAAGATCAGACATAATTGATAATTATCTTAAAATAAGAGTTAATAATCCTAATGAGTCATCAAAATATTTATTTAAAATGCTTTTTCATAGATATTATCTTAAAACAATTTTTTCTTCTCCGCACCCATTTATAGTATCTGCCGAAAGAACTGGAATTCAATTATTTCAAAAAGAATTAGATAAACATAAGAATGACTTAATCAAAGAGTTAACTAAAACTCATGATTTAGATTTATTGGAAGAAAATCTTGCTCGGTTTGCTTTACCAATTGAAAATAATATTAATTTTACTAGAGATTATTATAATTTAATTAAATTAAATAGTTTTTTAAAAAAAGAACATCCAGAACTAGTTAATTATATCGAAGAAATGTTAGGAATTGAATATGCAATCGTAAATGGTAACAGAGTTATAATAGATAAAAAAACTGGTAAAGCTTTACCTTATTATATGGCTTCAGCCTCAGCTTTGGCTTTATTTGATTTACATGTATGGCTTAAACATAAAGCTCAAAAAGGTGATATTTTATTTATAGATGAACCAGAATTAAATTTGCATCCTGGAAATCAAATCAAAATAGCTCGTTTATTAGTAAAATTAATTAATGTTGGTATCAAGGTATTTATTACTACTCATAGCGACTATATTATCAAAGAATTAAATAACTTATTGATGTTATCCAATGAGTTTCCAGAAAAAACAGAGCTTATGAAAGAATATGATTATCAACCAAATGATATTTTACAGGCCAAAGATTTGAGAGCTTATATTACAAATTCTAATGGGACGGTTTCCCAAGTAGAAATAGATGAATATGGCATGATCCAAAGTGGTTTTGACGACGCAATCGTTCAAATTAATGAAGCTTCTAATAAAATAATTTCTGCTGTTGAAAATACTTTAGAATCATGAAATTACATAATCTTATTAATCCTGAATTAGAACTTAAAATTGAAGACAATAAAATAACAATTGAAGAAAAACAAGTTAAAAACAATACACTCAAAAATATTACAATAACTAATTTACCCGAAAATACATTTGTATTTAGTATAGATAAAAAAGATGTGAATATTTGTAACGGAAAATGTAGAAATCAACTTTTAAATAGTGAAGATAATAAAATTAATAAAGCTTGCGATTGTATAATATTTTACTATGAAGATAAATATTTAGATTTACTGTTTTGTGAATTAAAATCTATGAAATTAGAAGCAAACAGATATGAAAATCAATTAATTAATAGTAAGCTTTTTGTAGATTATCTACTTGTTCTATTTAGACAATTTTATAATAATGAAATATTTGAAATAAGAAAAATAGAATTTCTTTTATTTTATATGGACAGAAAATTGCAAATTTGTAAAACTTTAAGAAATAAGGTAGAAATTGATAATCAGCCAAAGTATGAAAATATGAAAAATTATCCAGAAAAAATTATTAAATATCCTCTCCAAAAGACACATCATAACTATATCGAATGGGAAGATTTAGCCGCCAATTTTAACCCGAACTAAATTATGCAAACTATAATACTGATTATTTTATTAGCTATAACAAGCTCAACATTCGCTCAGACCTATGGCCCAACTAAAGCTGGAGATTTACTTTGGAATATTGCTGGTAAAGTTCGTCCAAATAAATCCATAACTCGTTATCAATCTATGTTAGCTCTGCTTAAAGCTAATCCACAAGCTTTCCAAATCCCTTGCAATCTTAACACATTAAGAATTGGTAAAATATTACAAATCCCTTTAAATATGCAAGAATTAACCAAAAAGGAAGCTGTTAATGAATTTTATCGCCAGCATAATGAATGGAAAGACTTTCGTAACAAACAAATCATCTGTGAATCAACTAAAGAACAATCTATTTTAGAAATTCCAACTGTAAAACTAAATACTGAAATTAAGATTACTTCTACAGAAACTTTTGAAACCATTATTCCTGAAAAATCCATTCCTATACAAGCAAATAATATAAAAACAGCTATAATTTCACAAGTTCAATCTAATGAAATAGAAAGCTTTACTTTAATTCAATCTATTTGGCATGATATAGAAACATGGTTTTACAGCCTTGCATATATCCATCAAATTTTATTTTTAGTTTTAACCACTCTGGTCAGTATATCTTTGTTATTACTATTATTTGCTTCTATTTTTCGTAATAAAAAAACAATCGATAAAGAACAATCTATTAATACAGCAGAAAAGGATGTTTCACCAATGGAATCTGATAATAAATCAGCTGAATTACCTAAAAAATCTGATAAAATGAAAGATAAACTAGACACTGTACGTGCATATCTTGCTGAAGATGAAGATAACAGAATCCAAAAACTTTTACGAGATGTTATACAAAGTGGGACTGATGAACAAAGAGTTGAAGCTCAACAATTATATGAAATAAATAAGAAAATGAGTTATCTAAAGCTTACTGACACCCAAACAATTAATACTAATTTACATAGTATTGAACAGATACCTGACGAATTGCCTTTAGCAAAAAATGAAGATCAAGTATTTGGTTTAATAGATAAAGTATTTTTGATGCTTGATGAAGAATTAAATGCTCAAGGTAAATTAATCGATTCTTATATTGCCAGACAACAAGAAGTTGTTAGTTCCAATGTAACCAATTACGAAAATAGTTATCAAGTTGTAGAGGATGAAAATTCATTAAAACGTCCTGATTTGAAACCAACTCGAAGGTTATAATTGTTATGCAATCATCTTTTTTAAAGTATACAACATCTCCAAAGCCTGTTTAGGAGTCATTTCATCCGGTGCTAATTGTTTAATATGATCTATCACTGGATTTTGTGGAACTGGTTGAGGAGACAAAGATAATTCTGTCTGATAAGATGTCATTTGTAACTGTTGATCTTCTAATTGCTTAAGATGTTTTTTCGCTCGATTAACCACTACTTTAGGTACTCCAGCCAGCAATGCTACTTGTAAACCATAACTTTTATTCGCCGGCCCTTCTTTCACTGAGTGCATAAATATCAGCTTATCATCTTGTTCTACTGCATCTAAATGTACGTTTATCACGTTATGCAAGCTATCTGGTAATCGTGTCAACTCAAAAAAATGGGTAGCAAATAAAGTGTAAGAATTTGTTTTTTCAGACAAATACTCCGCACAAGACCATGCCAAAGATAATCCATCAAAAGTACTAGTTCCACGTCCAACTTCATCCATCAAAACTAAACTATTTCTAGTAGCATTATGTAAAATATTAGCAGTTTCAGTCATTTCTACCATAAAAGTAGAACGTCCTCCAGCTAAATCGTCATTAGCTCCGATTCTAGTAAAAATTGCATCAATTGGGCCTATAATAGTTTGTTGAGCTGGAACAAAACTACCAATGTGAGCTAGTAATATAATCAAAGCAGTTTGCCGCATATAAACTGATTTTCCAGACATATTACCACCAGTAATCAATAACATCCGCTTGTTTAAATCTAGACATAAATCATTTGGCATAAAAGGTTCATCTTGCACTGCTTCCACTACTGGATGTCGTCCTTCAATAATTGTAATTTGCTCCTTAGTAGTAAACTGTGGCGGATAAAATTTTAAAGTATCAGCTCGTTCAGCAAAATTATTCAACACATCCAATTCAGCTAAGGCAGAACTGCAAATTTGTAATTCTGCTAATGATTCCAATAGTTTATCCAGTAATAACTCATATAAATATTTCTCTCGATTTAAAGCTCTGCCTCTAGCACTTAAAACTTTATCTTCAAATCCTTTTAATTCATCAGTAATATAACGTTCAACCGATTTTAAAGTTTGTCGACGCATATAATGAGCCGGAACTTTAGCAACTTGAGTACGGCTGATTTCAATATAATAACCATGTATTTTGTTAAAACCAACTTTTAAATTTGCAATTCCAGTTTGTTCTCGTTCCCGACTTTCTAAATCTAATAAATATTGGCCAGCATTTTCGCTTAAACTGCGTAATTCATCTAATTCAGAATCATAATGCTTGGCAATCACTCCACCATCTCGCAATAACATTGGAGGTTTTTCAATAATTGCCGCTTGCAATAGACGTTGATAAGTTGGAAATGTCCCAATTTTTTTAGCTAATACTTGTAAATATGGACTTTGTAATTGTTGTAATTGTTGTTGTAAACTTGGTAACTCTGCCAGTGCAGTTTTTAATTGGGCTAAATCTCTTGGTCTAGCTGATTTTAAGGCTACCCGAGCCAAAATACGTTCAATATCCCCAATCGTGCGAAGTTGATGATAAATTGTATCAATACACTGTTGAGTTAATAAAGTTCCAATACTATGATGTCGAGCTTGTAATGTAGCTATATCACGTAATGGCCGATGTAACCAACGTCGCAGCATCCTACCACCCATTGGAGTAGAACATTCATCCATGATATTAACCAAAGTATATTCTCGTTTACCCAATAAACGGCTGTCAAGTTCCAAATTGCGACGACTAGCGATGTCAAGAAAAATACTATCTTCACGCCGTTCCCAATATAAACCTTGAATATGAGGTAAATCACTGCGTTGTGTTTCCCTAGCATATTGCAATAAACAACCAGCAGCTCGTAATGCGGTAGTTAAATGTTCACAACCAAATCCAGCCAAATCCTTAGTACCAAATTGTTGGACTAATAAACGTTGAGCAGTATCTAATTCAAAATACCAAGCTGGCTGTTTACGAATTGGGAGTTTAGGAAGTTTAAGTTGACTGGTTTCACTGACTAATAATTCAGCTGGTCGTAATCTTTCTAATTCACTGTGTAATAAAGTTTGGTTTGGAACTTCTAACAATGCGAATCTACCACTGGCTAAATCAAGAGTAGCTATGCCAACTATATTATCAACTATATGTACTGCTGCTAATAAGCTTTCCTGCCGTTCATCTAACAGAGCTTCATCAGTCAAAGTACCAGGAGTAATGATTCTGGTTACTTTGCGTTCCATCAAACCTTTGCTAGTTGCTGGATCACCTACCTGTTCACAAATAACCGCTGATTCACCTTGTCGTACTAATTTAGCTAGATAATTTTCTATCGCATGAAATGGTACTCCAGCCATCGGAATATTATTCCCATTTTTTTTACTGCGTGAAGTTAGCGTAATATCTAATAAACGAGCTGCTTGTTCCGCATCTTTAAAAAATAGTTCATAAAAGTCGCCCATCCTAAAAAATAACAGCATATCAGGGTATTCTTGCTTAATACTTAAATATTGCTGCATTGCAGGAGTGTGTTCAGTTGTCATACCTTTAAAATTGCTTCCAAGTTTTCAAAATAAATTTTTGCTGTGATATATTCAATTGAGAAATGCTATATAGTGTTTCCCGTTTGTATAAAGTACATAAACCACCCCTTTCGTCCCCTCCTTATTTAAGGAGGGGATTAGGGGGAGGTTGTATTTAATTGAATCGGGAAATGCTATATCTAATAACTGATGTTACGCAGACAGATTACTAACCTCCCCTAACTTAGGAGCAATGCCATTAAGAAATTGATTACCACAAGGGATTACCCCTACAAATCATCATGTTATGTAGGGGCAATTGCCCTTAACTTAATGGCATTGTAACTTAGGAGGGAGAGGTATCTTTCTGCGTAACATCAGCTAATAATATTTTTGTAGTAAATAATCTGATTACAGAATAGTTTAACATAAAAAACCAACCTAAATTCGTAACACTTTTTTATCACGTTTTCTATTCTTAGTAGGAGGACTATCAAATATTCTTAAACATGTCTTGATAATCTTTACTATCTTCTCTAACATTTTTTGGCTCCTATCTCTCTTTTAAAATCTTCTTAGCGTTTTTGCTATTTCGTATTTCATACTTTTTTATTTTTGCAATATATCTAACGAATACCAATGATATTAGTATGGTTAGGGCATCTCATAAATTAAGAAAAAAGAAGTAATAACTGAAGTTACGCAAAACATTATAAATAGCAAGATAAAAAGTATTGATATAACATAAAAGTCAAAAAAGTTTATAATAAAATGATGGATAAATATGAATT
>JASFYV010000323.1:0-10353 GCA_045046925.1 Candidatus Marithrix sp.
TCAATTTACGTAAATTGACAAGCTTAGGAATTAATCCACAGTCATGAATTTTTATAGAGTTTAAATTCCTAAAATGATATAACTGATCAAATTTATTAACAGTTCCAGTATATGATACTTTTCTAATTTTATTTTTAACTTTAACATCACTAGGATTCTTAACTTCCATTATATTAAAATATTTAAGTAAATTAGTACTAGCATAATTAAATTGTCGACACACTTTAGAAGCGACTCTAAGTTCATCTTCAGTTAAATATTTTAAAAACTGCTCAATGACTTCTATAGGTAAGCTGTTCCACATAACTTGTTTCATTTAAAATTTTAAAAAATCAATTTTAAATGAAACAAGTTATCTTAATTGGATTTGAATATAATTCTTTACCGGGAACTATAATAGATCTTTACCTAGCAATAAAATGGTGTCAGACTTTTAAATGTAACATTAATGTTATTACAGATATTAGAGAGTTTGATTTAATTTTTTTAGATCAAAGTATTAAAAAGCGCATAGTGTCCAATGATATCTTTAACATCTTTGATATTACAACAGTAAATATTATCAAAGATAAGGATGAATTTATTGACAAGCTATCATCATTATGTAATTTGAATGATGACAATATTATATATTTTACTGGACATGCTGATTCTGGTAAAATGATTTTACCAAATAATAACAAGATCAGTTTTGTAGATTTTAAAAATATCATCAGTAATAACTGTCCATATAATTCTGATATTTTTATTATTATGGACTGCTGTTCAGCTGAAGGACTATTTTTACAATATAAATTACAAAATAACTCTTTTATTTTGAAAGAGGATCGTAGTTATGTTTCTCAGAAAGTGCTACTAATCACATCATCTAACTATGATCAAAAATCAATAGCTACAAAATATGGTTCAGTTTTTAGTCAGGTTTTATTCGAACAGCTTTATAAGATATCATTTAACCCCAAAAATATAAGTATATTGGAATTACGTAATAATATCTCAAAACAAATCAAAAATAAATATCCAAAATATAATCAATCTGTTTCTATTTATTCATCTGAAATAATAGAAACAGATTTATGGTTATGGATTAGTTAATTCCATTTAATGTTTAGCGAATAGACAGCACCACTAGTAACATATTCTATATATTCAGCATTATCATTAAATGTGAGCACAATTGATGTATTACCAGTATTAGATTTGGGATCAACGTTATGACCAAATCCACTAGTTGAAATGTAAGATTCATTAATAGTACTTCCAGAAATAGAAATTGTAAATGTAATTGCTGTTGGTGTAGTGTTATTATCAACGCTAACAGCAATATCGGTGACAATTTTAGAATTGTCAGTTGAATAAACAATTGTATATCCACCAATTGTGGATCCAGTAGTATTTGGACCGTTAAGATTTTGAGGAGACGTTGTTAGGTCACCAGTCGATCTAAATTTAATATTGAAAATGGAAAAATCTCTAAATCCTGATGTAGGTCCAGTTGGACCTTCCGGGCCTGTAGCTCCACTTCCAGTAGCTCCAGTTGGACCAGTTTGACCTTCCGGGCCTGTAGAACCTGATCCATCAGCTCCAGTTGGTCCATCAGCTCCAGTTGGTCCATCAGCTCCAGTTGGTCCATCAGGACCGGTAGTTCCACTTCCAGTAGCTCCAGTAGAGCCTTCAGGACCGGTAGAACCTTCATCGCCAGTGGGACCACCAGGTGGTCCTTGATCTCCTTTGGGACCCTGAGGTCCTTCTGGACCCTGAGGTCCCAGGGGTCCCATTGTACCATTTGGTCCTTCTGGACCTTGAGGACCTTGAGGACCTACATTTCCTTGAGCTCCTTGGGATCCTGGCGGTCCAACTTGGCCTTGGGCTCCTTGTGGTCCGGGAGGACCTTGAGCTCCATCAACTCCAGGCTGTCCTTGTGGTCCTTGACCTCCTTGTGGTCCGGGAGGTCCTCCCAATGGACCTGTTGGTCCCGTTGGTCCAGAAGGTCCAAAACATCCAGGTGGTCCAACACATCCTTTATATCCTCGTTCTCCTGGTGGACCTCCGCGTCCATCTTTTCCACGTGGGCCTGGTGGTCCACCAGGCCCTTCAGAACCAGAATCACCACACTGTCCCGGAGGACCACACGGACCTTGAATACCCCTCTTACCAATTATGGAACATGATTTACTATCTGATGAACTATCACATCTTGAAAAATATGATTTAGATGATGAACTATTCATTTCTTTTAAAAAAATATATATTTATTTAAAATATATGTAAAGATTATATATAAAGATAAATATAAATTTATATATAATCTTTTAAATAAATATATATTTTTTTAAAATAGATTACGATTATGACGGATAATAAATCATCCGTAATAGGATTCACATGTTCGGCTTTTGATTTATTACATTCAGGTCATATTATTATGTTAGAAGACGCCAAAAAACAATGCGATTACTTGATTGTTGGACTTCAAAATGATCCAAGTATAGACAGACCAGAAAAAAATAAACCCACTCAAAGTATAGTTGAGCGGTATGTTCAGTTAGAAGCTGTTAAATATGTAGATAAAATCATCACGTATAATACTGAACAGGATTTATGTGATATACTATTATCATTTCATATTGATGTTAGGATTCTAGGAGAAGAATATAAAAACAAAGAATTTACTGGGAAAAAAATATGTGATGAATCTGGAATCCTTCTATATTACAATAAAAGAAGGCATAGATTTTCTAGTTCGGAATTAAGAAAACGTATTTCTGAACTACATAACAAAAGTTAAAACTAAATTTAAAATTTAGTTTTTTTAAAAAGATAAAGTTTTAAAACTTTAGTTTTTAGATACAGCCAAAACTACTCTATAATTAATTGATTTAGGAGCAGGAATGCCAATAGAATAATCATCTCTATATATTTTGATAATATCACCAACTTTATAATTATAATATTTAGCAATTGGACCATTTAATGACATGATGGGCATTAAAGCTCTATTGGTACCAAGTTCTTTCAATTTAACATCAGCTTCTTCATCAGTTAAGCGTTGATATTTTGGAGAATATTGATGCTCAATAGGAACATATGTCAATTCTTTGACATTAAAAACCTGCCAATCTACGTCAAATAATGGTTCTAGTTCTTTTATATTTAATCTTGAAACGATACCATCAGTAATTAAAATACTTTCATTGTGATTTTTACTTTTACTTTTAAAATCAGTAATTACATTAGAAGGGATGGTATCTTTCTTATCGGTTTTAACATTGCTGTAATATACCAATATAGATTTTTGAGGTTCGATATTATCAGGAGTAGTATAGATTTTTGTTAAAACATCTTGCTCATTAACAACTATCTTATTCTTCTTTTCAGAAGGAGCTAATATTGAAAGTTCCTGAGAAAGTATGTCTATTTCTTCGTCCAAATAGTCCTCAAACTCGTCATAAGACATGTCTTGTATCTGGTGTTCCTCGCGAATATCATAACCTCGGGCTTTGACCATCTTGAGTTGTGATTTCTTAACTTCAAAAAGTATCTCATTCATTTTTGTTAGATAGATATTAAAATGGATTGGACAGTTATTTTAGTTGTTGGTTTAATTATCATTATCATAATCATTTTTATAATTATGATTATACATCTTAATCCAGAACCAAAACCTCCAGGTAAAAATAGCGGAATTAGCCCTACAGGTCCTACTGGGCCTACTGGACCAACCGGTCCAACTGGGCCTACTGGACATGATGGTCCAAATTATAATCCAAATGGTTATATAAATTATTATTATGATGGTTCAACAGATATTGAGCAAAATACTGATGGTGAATTTACAGATGGACCACTAGATTTCAGATCAGACGATAGTACAGATGACGATTCCTGATTGTAAAAATTTAATATAAGTTTCTACAAGAAATTCTACAATTACTGAATATAATATTTAAAATATTATATTCTACAAGAAATCCATAAATTCTATAATTCCTATGTATATAATATTCAGGAAGTAAATTTTTCCAAAATAAATGAATTTTATATTTAAATTTAAAATTAAATATAAATATAAAATACACAAACATGTTTTGGAAAAATTTACCTGGATATTTTAATAGTGGTGTTTCAGATCAACCCCGGTTATTAACTAATGATGAAATTAAATTTATAGTTTCTCATTTTAAATTGGCACCAGCTGCCGATAGAGAATCTTCCGAATTGAACAGATCTGAAATGGTTAAGAATCTAGTTAATGATTTATCATCGACCAAAATGGCACCGAGTGCTATTCCTGATTTGATCAAAGAAATTGAACGTCAACATACTAAAAGTATTGTGGCTCCAGGTAGCACTGTTGGTGCTACTTCGGCTGAAGCAGTAGCTGGGTCATCTACTCAAATGACGTTGAACACTTTTCATCATTCTGGATCTGCAGATTCTGTCAGTAGTGGAATTAAATCTATCCAAAATCTTGTGTATGCTCGTGAAAATATTAAGAATGAAAAATGTACTATTTATTTTGAGAAGTTTTTAACTTATGAAGAGGTTTTAAATGCACGTAGTTATATTGTTGGAAGCGTTATTAAAGATTTTGTTAAAGATTACATCATTGATTATCCAAATGAATTACCAAAGTTTTTTGGATATGACCATACAAATTTGATTTTCAACAAAAATATCGAAGACGATCGCCAAGTTCTTCGGTTGTTTTTAGATACAACTGAGCTATATAAGCACCGTGTCACCTTGGCTAAAATTGCATCTCAATTAGAATCTGATATGTCTAAAACCATTACAACTATTTTTAGTTCTATGGCTGAGGGTATTATTGATATTTACATCAATAGAGATGTAGTAGATGCTAAAATTGAAACCAAGGACAAGAAAGATATTTCCAAAATTTTGGAAAATGTTCCTGATAAGTATAGAGATCTTGCATTTTTCACTACTATTATTCTACCAGAGCTATCTAAGATTAGAATTAAAGGCGTTTTAGGAATTACCAAATTATACCCGATTATAATTCCAATTGTTAAAATGATTGGAACTGAAACAAAAGAAGAAGATTTATGGAATGTTAAACTTAATATTAATTTTATGAGAGCTCATGGTGTGACATCTGATGATTTAACTAGATTATTTGAATTAGCAAAACTAATTATAATTGAAGATAAGCAAACTTCTATTCTAGTTCAAGTTCCTGAAGAATTAATTAAAGGTGAATCAAGTAGTCCAAGTTTTATTGTTAATCAACAAATTAGAGCTTCTAAGGATATTGCAAATGAAAGAATTCGAGCCTCTCATGATGAGTTAATTAGAAAATCAAGAAAATCTAACGATTCTTCCATTGCTAAAACACCTGTGATTATCGAACGTGATGAAATCATTAAAGCTTCAGAGTTAGTAATTGCTGAAACCAAGGGGTCTAATTTAAGAGAATTATTGGCTTTACGGGGTGTTGATAAAACTAGATCTACTTGTAATAATATGTTTGTTATGGCTAATATTTTTGGAATTGAAACCGCCAGAATTTTCTTCATTAAGGAATTGGGAAAAATCATTTCTGATGCAGGATCATATATTAATCCTATTAATATAATGTTACTTAGTGAAATTATAATGAATACTGGTATTCCATCCGGTACTAATTATGCAGGTATTTCAAGACAAAATGTTGATCATTTAACTCAAGCTACTATTGAGCGTGCTGGAAAAACATTTATCAAAAGTGCCCTTCACTCTAGAACAGAAAGTACTGATAATACTACAGCTGCTATTATTATGGGATCTCGTGGTAAATTTGGAACAGGATTTACTAATATAGGCTATGATATTACTGAAAATGGTAAAGTCATAACTATAGTCAATGATGAAATTGATATTGCTCACTATCGAGACGATGATTATCAAGAAGCTATTCCTGAAGCCGATGATATATTTGGCAATGGTGATGTTAATTTTTCAAATCTTGATGAGGTACTTGGTGATGTTAATTTTTCAAATCTTGATGAGGTACTTGGTGATGGTATTACTGAACCTAAAGCTCCAGATGCAGGTGCAGTAATTTTTAATTTCCAAAACCCTGACAAATATAATAACTTGGAACCTCGTATTGATGTTCGTAAGACAATTATATCTGGTCATCCTTTAGCTGAAGCCGCACCACCTAGAGACACTGAACTTATTCCAATTTTATCTACCGGATTAGTATCTGAGGTTGAGGAGTATTATCCTCCTGGTGATACCGATTTCCTTAATAAAATCACTAACTTAATGAATGCTTATCGTAATGTAGGTATGGATCCAACTACTTTTGTAGCAGATTTACCAAGCTTGGATGATTCTGAAATGGCAGAATTTCAATCTAGAGATATTCCAGATCAAACCGAAGTTACAGACTTACAACCTATAGATACTGATAAAATTATGGATCACTATAAACAATAAACGTTTTTAAAAAACTTACGCATAAAAATATAATCAAGAATTATTATAAATGGATAATAATTCTGAAATTCTTCAACTTACATTAATAATAATCGTATTAATATTTTTAGTATTAATTATTAGTATTTCAGTTGAGAAAAATTCCAATATTGGAATAATAGATGACATGAAAATAGATTACAATTCTATTGATCCAAATTAATCATATTAAATAATTGAATAATTTAATATGAATTACGATACCCCCATCATAAAAATAAATCATATTAAAGTATGACCACAAAAAGAACCGCCGCTGGGTACAGCAAATTAACTCAAGAACAACATATCTATAAACGAGGTGAAGTTTATATTGGAACATGCCGTCCAGTTTTGAGTAATCAATGGTTTTTTAACGTGGATACTCGCAAAATGGTCTATGGATCTACCGATTTTACCCCAGCTTGTATTCATATTTTTAATGAAATTTTAGCCAACGCTATGGATAACGTAACTGATTCTCGTGTAGCAGGAGTTGATCCTGGTAAAATTGATATTCAAATGACTAACAAATCTGTTAGTATTACTAATTATGGATTACCAATTCCTGTTGAAATGCATCCTGAGTACAATGAATGGGCTCCAAAAATCATTTTTGGATATCCCAATACTAGTTCTCATTATGTTGATGATCGTGGGACCAGTATTGGTGTTAATGGTCTTGGTGCTAAAGCCACTAATATTTTTAGTCTCAAGTTTATAGTTGTTATTTATGACGGTGTTCGGCACAAGAGATACCAGCAAGAATGGACTGATAATATGACAAATGTATCAGAAGCCAGTATTACTGACTATGAAGGAATTCAAAGTTCTACTCAAATTATTTATAATACCGATTTTGAACGTTTTGGACTTAAGGTTCCTAATGGAAGTGAAGGTGGTTATACTCCTGATGCTATTTCATTGTTTGCTAAAATTGCAGTTAATGCATCTTTGACTTCTAAGGTTCCTGTGATGTTTAATGGTCACTTGTTTGAATATGCAAATATTACTGATTACGCTAAGCTATTTGTGGAAAATATTACTGATAAGAATAGTATGGTTCATTATGAATACTCCCGTAAAAAGGATAAAACTTTACCAACTGTAGAATTGTTAGTTATTGATGCACCTGCTGAAAGTTTCAGTATTACATTTGCTAATCATTCTAATACTACTGAAGGAGGTATTCATTTGGATAATACTATTAAATCTATTAGTGAAAGTACCATTAAGTTGATTAATGATAAGGTTATCAAACGACTCGTTAAGCAAAATAAGGGTAAGGAACTAGATGCTAAAGAAAAGCGGAACAATTTACTTAAACCTGGAGATGTTAGTAAACAGATTACAGTGTTTCTTAATGTTCAGCTTGAAAACGCTCGTTTAGAACCTCAGGTAAAAACCAAATTAACTGGACCTGATTTAAAGATCAATTTAACTTCTGCCAATATGAAAACCATTCAAAGCTGGTCCTTAATGGAGCGCTTAGAAAATATCTTAAGTAGCAAACAAGACAGTTTATTGTCTAAGAGTGATGGAAAAACTAAAGGTCGTATTGGAGTTTGTACTGGTGATGATGCTAACTTTGCTTCAGGAGCTAGACGTCATGAATGTATCTTATGTTTAACTGAAGGAAAATCAGGAGCTGGTTATGCTAATAAATTAGTTGATATTTATCCTGGTGGTCGTGACGTTGTAGGAGTTTTACCATTGCGTGGAAAAGGTCTTAATGTTAGGAATCCATCTAATCGATTTAAAATTGATAAGAACAAGGAAATTATTGAACTTAAGAAGATGTTAGGCTTGGTGGAGAAAACGGATTATTCAATTGATGTTAATTTTAAGAAGTTAAGATATGGAGGTGTTATGATTATGGCTGATGCTGATGTTGACGGGCTTCATATTATTGGATTGATTTTGAACTATTTTGATTACTTTTTCCCATCTTTGTTGAAACGTGGATATATCATGTTCTACAGAACTCCAATTATTCGTGTCACTTATCGTGGTAATAGTATTAAATTTTATACAGAAGGCGATTATGATACTTGGAAATCTAGAACTGATAATGTCAATAGTTGGCAGCATAAGTACTACAAGGGTCTCGGTTCTTCTGATGATATTGAAGTTCGTGATGATTGGAATACTAAAAGAATCGTTGAGTATTTTTATGATGACCGTGCTGAAGATAGAATGCAGTTAGCTTTTAATTCTGAGATGGCTAACCGTCGTAAGAGATGGTTAGCAGCTTGGAATCCAAGTATGAAAGTTGAGAATATTGTTAAGCAACCTATTTCTACGTTTATTGATAATGAATTTATTCACTTTAGTTTAGCTGATATTCAAAGATCTATTCCTAAGTTAAGTGATGGATTTAAAGAATCTCTTAGAAAAGTTATCCACGGTTGTTTTGCTAAATGGAAGATTTCTTCTGGTAAAACTTATACTGAAGTAAAAGTTAAACAACTCGCTCCATTTATTTCTGAGAAAGTTGGCTATCGACACAATGATGATATTTTAGGAAGTGTTATTATTGATATGACTCAAGATTTTACAGGATCTAATAATGTCTCATGGTTTGTACCCAGAGGTCAATTTGGAACTAGGTATCAAGGAGGATCTGACGCAGCCGCACCAAGGTATGTATTTGTAAAACCTAAAGAAATTATGTCAAAAATTATTAGACATGAAGATTTAGATATTTTAGATTATATCGTAGATGAAGGTATTAAAGTTGAACCTAAAACATATTATCCAATCGTTCCTACTATTTTAGTTAACGGTGCCGTTGGAATTGGAACTGGTCATAGTACTTCTATTCCCAACTTTTACATGATTGATGTTATTAACTGGCTTCGAGCTAAAATTAATGGTGAGGAACTTCCAAAATTCAACCCTTGGTATGATAGGTTTCAAGGAACTATTACTATTATTCCCAGGAAGACTAAGGTTGGTAAAACTGTTACAGTTACAGCTGGAACTTCTACTAACATAATTAGTTATCAAGCTGAAGATATTGAAGAGACTGACGATAGACTTCCTGCTGAAATTAATGATTTTGAAGAAGTTAAGGCACCAACCAAGCCACTAACATCCATGTTAATCACTGGTAAATATACGGTCGAACCAACTGGACGTGTTATTGTAACAGAATTGCCGATTGGACACCGGCCAGATCATTACAAGGACTGGCTTGAAAAGTTGGTCTCTGAAAAGAAGATTGATGGATTTCGTAATTTGTGTGGTCATAATTCAATTTATTTTGAAATTGACGGATTCAAATTATCTGGTGCTAATAACTATGGTCCTTTGAAATTGCGAAGAACTTATGGGTTGAGTAATATGGTAGCTCTTAATGAATTGGGAGTTCCTGTTAAGTATGATGACCATTATCATATTTTGGAGACTTTCTACGCTATCAGATTGCCAATTTATACTAAACGTAAACAACACATCATTGGAGTGTTGAATGATCAAATTGTTAAATTGAATCAAAAATTACGATTCATTGTTGATATTGTTAATGATGTTATTGTTGTAGTCAAACGAAACAAATCTGATATTAAAGTAGATATGACATCCCGAGACCATCCACATCACCTTCTAGATGAGATTAGAATTGCTAATTGTACTAACGATGAAATAGATTCATTGAAAGAAAAAATTATTACCGCTAAGAATAATCTAGCTGAAATTGAGGCAGTTTCAGAAAAGACAACTTGGTTGAATGAGTTATATGAATTGGAATGTGAATATAACAAGATGTGCCAACAGCGAACTAAGAATGAAATAACCAATCAAAATACTAGTAAATCTGGACATAAATCCGGACGTAAGACTAAATAGATTTTTAAAAAACTAAATTATATTCATTATATAATGAAT
>JASFYV010000324.1:0-8093 GCA_045046925.1 Candidatus Marithrix sp.
GATTAAAAATCTGAAAAATACTTGCAATGACTTCAATAAAGCGATAGATTTGGCCTTTCAAAAAGATTATTGAATTTAAATAGTACTATATAGTCCTGCACAAAAGTAATTATCAAAAAATTATATAAAGGATTTTCCAGATAAAATGGTGTAATATGTTTGGTAAATTCTAATTAATAAAAATCATGACCACCAAGGACCTCTTCATATCTTACGGCCGCCGAGAAAGCCTTAGTTTTGTAGGCCGATTGCACCAACAATTAAAACTAGCTGGCTATGATGGCTGGTTTGATAAAGTAAACATTCCTGATGGCGATGATTACGCTCAACGTATCAATCAAGGAATTAAATCAGCTCATAATTTTGTTTATGTAATGGCTCTCCGTTGTATGACTTCTCCCTACTGTTTAATTGAACTGGAATACGCTAAATTTTTAGGTAAACGGGTAATTCCAATTGACCAAATGGTTATTTTTGATACCAAATCGCAAGAACTTTCCAACGCTGATAAACAAGTTTTAGTTGATTTTTATAAATTTTATAATCAAGATAATCCAAATATCCAAACTACCCAAGATGTATTAAATCGTTCTCATAAATTGCTGGGAAAAAAGGATTGGTTGGACGGTAAAGAGGAATTATCTGATGAAGATTGCAAAAGTTTGGCTGACTGGGCTAAACCTTATGCAAACAACTGGGCGAAACATGATGATTTGGATTATTTAAAATCCTTTGAGTTTCCAGTATTTGGCAAAAATATCGATGCACTAGATGGGGTGATAGAAAGTATCGTAGCAGTTATAAAACGCCAGCAAGATTACGTTCAGCTCCATACCGAGATTTTAACTAATGTGTTAAATTGGCAACAGAACCAAAAGGCTACCCAGCATTTATTAGTTGGTAAGGAAAGAACTGCTGCGGAAGAATGGTTGTTGACTGATTTTTTATCGCCAAAACAACCGCCTTGTGTACCATCAGCTTTAGTGTGTGAGTTTATCTGTGAAGCTCGGAAAAATGCTGAAAATATGATGACGGATATTTTTATCTGTTATGACACTGAAGACAAAGAAATTCGGGATAGTGTAATTAGGTCTTTGTCTAACCATGCTAAAACTACTTGGACGCATGACAATGATATTCAAAAAAGCGATAATTATAAAGATTCGATTGAACAAGGTATTGAAACCGCAGATAATTTTTTCTATTTTATTTCCCCACATTCAGTAGTTTCTGAATATTGTCAGAAAGAATTAAACCATGCTCTAAAATATAACAAACGGATTGTACCGTTGTTGATTATTGAGACTCCAGAAACTGAGATTCCAGAATCTGTGCGTTATTTACAATATGTGGATTTTACTGATAATACTTGCCAAGCGGATTATGATTCGGATATCGATGATATTTTGAATATTTTACGCCATGAACAAGAGTATTATAAGCAGCATAAAATATTGTTAGTCCGAGCGTTAAAATGGCAGACAGAGGACTATAAATCGTCATTTTTATTGCGGGGACATAATTTAGATAATGCGAAGACTTGGTTGCGGTTGAATGATAAGCGAGACCAGCATTTACCGTTAGATTTGCATAAGGATTTGATAACGGCTAGTGAAGCGGCTAAAGGGCAGTTGGGGACTGAGGTGTTTGTATCCTATTCTCGGAAAGATGCTGATTTTGCTAGGCATTTGAATACTTCGTTGCAAGAAGCTGGTAAGACAACTTGGTTTGATCAGGAGAGTATTAGTACTGGAGTTGATTTTGAGAAGGAGATTTATAAAGGTATTGATGGCTCGGATAACTTTGTGTTTGTGATTTCACCGGATGCGGTGAGTTCGGAGTATTGTGAACGGGAAGTGAATTATGCCAGTGAGAAAAATAAGCGATTTATCAGTGTATTGTTTCGGGAAGTTGAACCAGAAACGATGCCAGAAGCTTTACGGAAGATTAATTGGATAGATTTTAAGGATACGGAATTTGATAAGTCGTTTCCTGAATTGATTCAAGCGATTGAGTTGGATAGGAAACATGCTCATCAACATACTGTATTGCAACAACGGGCTGGGGATTGGGTGGAAAATAATCGTAGTGGAGATTTTTTGCTGAATATAACTGCTTGTGACAATGCTGAAACTTGGCGTGATATGGCTTTAGAAGAGAAAAAACAACCAGCTCTTACTGAGTTGCAGGATGGATTTATTGGTAAGAGTCGAGGGGCTATTCAGAAGGCTAATCGACGACGGAATATTTTGTTTAGTTTTGTGGGGTTATTAGCTGTTTTGGCAGTTATTATGGCGGGATTTGCTTTTGTGCAAATGAATAAAGCAGAAAAAGCCAAAGTAAAATATAAACAACAAGCCCAAATAGCTTTAATTGAAAAACTAGGAGCTCAATCTATAGTTGCTACAGAATCTCCTAGTGAGAGTAATGGTTCTTATGAACATGCTGTATTATTAGCTATTCAAGCTTTTAATGAAAAGGATACTATAACTAGCCGTAGTAATATATTACGAGTATTTCAAGCTAAGAAATATAAAAAAGTATTTTTATATGGTCATTCATCTGATGTTAATAGCATAGCCTTTAGCCCAGATGGTCAAATCATTGCTTCGGCAGGCGAAGATGAAACCGTTAGATTTTGGGACGTTAAAACTCAGAAAACTCTGGGTAAACCTTTAATTGGCCATTCATCTGCTGTTACAAGTATAGCCTTTAGTCCTGATGGTCAAATCCTCGCTTCGGCAAGTGAAGATAAAACCATTAGATTGTGGAACGTTAAAACTCAAAAATCCTTGGGCGAACCTTTAACTGGCCATTCTTCTATTGTTATAAGTGTAGCCTTTAATCCTGATGGTCAAATCCTCGCTTCGGCAGAAAGTGAAAGTAAAACCGTTAGATTGTGGAACGTTAAAACTCAAAAATCCTTGGGCGAAATTAACCATTCTTCTGATGTTACAAGTGTAACCTTCAGTCCTGATGGTCAAATCCTCGCTTTGGCAGGTATAGATGTGAGATTATGGGATTTTAAAACTAAAACTACTCTGGGCGAACCTTTAATTGGTTTTAACTTTGTTATAAGTGTAGTTTTCAGTCCCAATGGTCAAATTCTCGCTTCTGGTAGTATTGATAAAACTATAAGATTGTGGGATGTTAAAACTCAAAAACTTTTAGGCGAACCTTTAATTGGACATTCTAACTGGGTTACAAGTGTAGCTTTCAGTCCCAATAGCCAAATCCTCGCTTCGGCAAGTAAAGATAAAACCGTTAGATTGTGGGATGTTAAAACTCAGAAAACTCTGGGTGAACCTTTAATCGGTCATTCTTCTAATATATATGATATAGCCTTCAGCCCTGATGGCCAAACCATAGTTTCGGTAAGCTCTGATAAAACCGTTAGATTGTGGGATATTAAAACTCAAATGAGCAAACCTTTAATTGGTCATTTATCTGATGTTAATAGCGTAGCATTCAGTCAAAATGGTAAAATTCTCGCTTCGGCAGGTTATGATAAAACTGTAAGATTGTGGGATGTCAAAACTCAAAAACCCATGGACGAACCTTTGATTGGTCATTCTGATTCTGTTAATAGCGTAGTCTTCAGTTCCGATGACCGAATCCTAGCTTCGGCAAGTTCTGATAAAACCGTGAGATTGTGGAATGTGAAAACTCAAAAACTTTTGGGCGAACCTTTAATTGGCCATTCCTCTGATGTTTATAGCGTAGCTTTCAGTCCTAATAGCCAAATCCTCGCTTCAGCAAGTGCAGATAGAACTGTTAGATTGTGGGACGTTAAAACTCAGAAAACTCTGGGTGAACCTTTAACTGGCCATTCTGATTCTGTTAGAAGCGTAGCCTTCAATCCAAATGGTGAAATCCTCGCTTCGGCAAGTAAAGATAAAACCGTTAGATTGTGGGATGTTAAAACTCAGAAAACTCTGGGTGAGCCTTTAATTGGCCATTCTGATTCTGTTAGAAGCGTAGTTTTTAGTCCTGATGGTCAAATCCTCGCTTCAGCAAGTTATGATAAAACCGTGAGATTATGGGATGTTAGAACTCAAAAATCTATGGGTGAACCTTTAACTGGCCATTCTGATTATGTTAATAGTGTAGCCTTCAGTCTCAATGGTCAAATTCTCGCTTCAGCGAGTGATGATAATACTGTAATATTATGGGATATTAAAACTCAAATGCCTCTGGGCGAACCTTTAATCAGCCATTTTGCTCCTGTTTATAGCGTAGCCTTTAGTCCTGATGGTCAAATTCTCGCTTCGGCAAGTTTAGATCGTACTGTGAAATTATGGGAAGTGGACTTAAACTCTTGGAAACAACAAATATGTACGATTGTTAACCGTAACCTTAGTCATAAAGAATGGCGTAAATATATGGGAGACCGTCCACATGAAAAAACCTGCCCTAATTTACCTAAAGACACTCTTGGTGCTATTAAACTAACCCAAGAGGCCATTCAATTACTCAAAGATGGCAGTAATAAAAAAGAAGCCAAAGAAAAATTTGCTAAAGCTAGAGAATGGGATGCAAATGTGGTTTATGGGGATGAAGGGTTGTGATTGTTTGAACAAGATTTAATGGATTAACAGAATTAATTAAGGGCAACTGCCCCTACATAACATGATAATTTATAGGGGTAATCCCTTAGTGGGTAATTTAAATAGGAATACTACCGGTATGATAGGCATTCCCAATCTAGAGGTTAAGAACGAGAAAATTAGAAATCACATTCAAATTCGCCAGGGGTAATCTCAATACAAAGATCATCTGGAGCTGCTTCTAAGAATGGGTCAAAAGTTAAAATTTCATATGCTTCACTACTGCGAGTGTCAGTTTCAGTTTTAATGGCAATGCTATAAGTAATGCTACCTTTTTCATTTGGAACAATGCTTGGTTCTACTTCTTTAGGAATTAGTTTATTTTTTACTGTAAAATCTGGCAGTATAAAATATGGTTTGCCTTGGTATAAAACAGCAAAAGTTCCGTCAGCTTTATAAACTATTTGTTGTACACCTTCAAATTTAAGAGCTTCTGCAATAAATACATCTGGAGATAATACAGTTGGCCTAACTGTCTGAGCTGTTCCATCTGGATATTGAATTTTTCTGGTTTTCGCTCGACTAGAACGTTTGCGTAAGCCATCATCACATTCAAATTCACCAGGAAATATTTCTATACATAAATCATCTACAGCTGATTCTACAAATGGATCAAACATCATTATTTCATATGCTTCACTACTTCGAGTCCTATTAGATGGTTTTAGCATAACATCACCTCGTTTACCAATTTTTGCTTCACTACCAGTAGCTTCTGATAATAATACTGGGTCTTTGGGAGCAGGAATTACTTTAAACTGTTGACCTTCTGGAGTAGTTATATTATAAAATCCACCAGTTCCAACTGATAAGCCAATTGGAATCTCTTCAGTATCAACCTGAATAACGTTATCAGCATCAGGAATAAAAGTATATTGTTTACCTTCTTCATCACCGATACCAGTCACATTTAAAATACCATTCTCATCTTGAGATAATACAAAATCGGTCAAATCTTCTTCTGCCAATGAATTAGTGGTAGATTCTAATAATGGAGTACCAGAACCTCCTACTCCAATTCCACTATTCATATCTGGTATAGCTGGCATATTTTTTTGAGTAGACAGATTTCTGGGAGTTATTTTAGCTCCAATTGGGGCTATAAATTCACCAGTTTGTAAATCAAGATCCCAGCCGTCTGGAATTAGTTGAGCCATCTCTTTTGGATCGATACTGTCCATATCAACATTAACAAATAATTTAGAAATATCCTCGCTTGGCATTTTTTGAAATTCTTCTTCATTAATATTATCTAAATGCTCTGGAGTAAATTTGTCTAAAACTTCAACAGATAAATCATCAATAGTTTTTGAATCTAATCCAGCTAATGCTTCAACTGGCATTTCCTCAAATTGTTCTGGAGAGATTACTGCTATCGATTCTTCTCCAAATTGACTCAATTGTTCTGCTTCAATGGCTACAAAAGCTTCGACTGGAATATCGGCTGTTTGTTGTTCATCAAGAGTAGCAAATACTTCTGGTTCTAAATTGGCAATATCATCGGCTTGTAATTCTTGAATTTCATCGCTGGCAAGTCCAAAGTCTTCAGGAGTTGGATTATCATAATCTTTTGGTATTATTACTCCAGGGCCAAATTTAACGTTTTCAGATATTTCTGTAGTTGGGCTGAGTTTTACATAAGATAATTTAGCACCAGGAGCAATAATGGCGGCTCCGATTTGAGCAGGAGCTTCTGGGTTGCCAGTTATTTCCCCAGCTAAAATACCACCCAAAACTTGCATATTTTCTGCTAATTCAACATCTTGAATTGTTCCAGCACTATTTATATTACCATCTAAAATACCACCTGTTATAGTTGCTCCTTCTAATAGACTAACATCTTTCATAGTACCATTATTAACTATCTCTCCAGTAAATTCACCACCTTGAACTTCAGCATATGGACTGATGGTAATATCACCCATAGTACCATTATTGATGGAAACACCTGTTATTGTCCCTCCAGTGAGAGTAGCCCCTTCATTTATCGTGGCATTTGATACTAAACCGTTATTAATTATGTCTCCACTGTAATCGCCACCAGCAACACTTGCATCAACCGTAACATCTTGTAAAGTCCCTTCATTTTTAACTATACCGGTTATATTACCACCAGTTACAACCGCTCCTTCATTGATAGTTACATTGGCTAAATCACCTTTATTATCAATCTCACCAGCAATATTACCTCCTTCAACCACAGCTCCTCGATTAATAGTTACATCTTCCACTGTACCTTGATTAATGATATTGCAATCAAGATTACCACCTGTGACGTTAGCCGTAACTTGAATCGTAGCATTACATAAAGTTCCTTCATTTATAATTTCATCTGTTACAGTGACATTTTTTATCACATCGTCTGCTTCAATATTTGTTATAGTTGGAGTGGTATTTACTACTTCCAGAATTGTTAAAATAGCCGTAGCAATATTTAATTGAATATCATCAACACTATCAAGATTGAGTAGTAACGAGTCGCCTAAAGTAGCACCTGCCAACATAGTTACTGGGAAAGTTTTAGGACTGTCATCACCATCTAACCAAGTTAAAGTTCCATTAGCGGTTTGATAATCTTGGCCAGCAATTGCAGTTCCATCAACCGTATCATAATTTACAGTCGCTAGACCTTGAGTTCCAATTCGATTAATTGTAATTGTGGCAATATTATCAGTTTTAAAAGCACTATAACCTCTGGCACTAAAGCTAATAGTTGTGTCGCTAACTATGATGTCCTCAATAGGAGTAATGATAGTTTCATCGGTAAAAGTTATATTAGTAGTATCAATCCCTAATACGCTATTGCCGACATTAGAATTCACATTGCTTAGTATAACTTTTAAAATATTTCCACTATTAGCAGTAAATAAAATAGGAATATTGATGGTTCTATCAGTTCGATCATTTTCTGCCCAACTAAGAGTGCCATTAGTGGCTTGATAATCTTGGTTAGCAATAGCAGTATCATCCTCAGTGGTATAATTTACTGTTACGCTGCCAGTAATACCACTACGACTAACTATTATGTCAGCAGTAGAATTTTGAATAGATATAGTTTCAGTTTTAGATGTGAAGCCTATTACATTATCAAAATCACTGTCAAACGACAAACCACCTGGATCAACAATTCTTCCATCAATTCCAGTATTATCTCCAAATCCACCATCAGTAAGATGATAAGTAGCAGTAACAACTGATTTACTACCAACTTCAACTGTATCAAATTCCACGTTAGGCATTACATACCAACCTAAAGTATTCATATCACCGGGAATTTTAGCACCGAATTTTTGAAAAATTGGAGTCGCACGGAGTTTCTGTAAACTATGATAATAGATAGTAATATCTGCTTCAGTCCCTTCTAATTCAAAATAAACTAAACCTTGGGGAAAGATATATTTCTCTTCAAAATAGTCTTTATTTTCGGCTAAATCGGTGTAAATTTCTTTGAGTATAACGTTTCCACGAATATCCATAGTTATATAA
>JASFYV010000325.1:0-6511 GCA_045046925.1 Candidatus Marithrix sp.
TTGAAAGCACATTTATAGTAAGATAATGAGAACACGTAAAGACATTAAAAATCAAATTACAGCTTCATTTATTTCTAATGAATATATGATAGCTTTTTACGGATTAACAGTTGGTAAAACTTTTGAAGAGGAATTTTCATTAGTAAGTTTTGAAAATATATTATTTGATATACTTTCTTATTCAATTTATTTACTGGAGCAATTGTTTAACCAACATCAAAAAGAAGTTGATGAGCAATTGTATAACCAAAAAAGTGGAAGATTGCCTTGGTATAGATTTATGGCGCTTAAATTTCAGTATGGCTTTGATTTAATTATTGATAGTGATGAGTATGACAATACTGGTTATACAGCTGAGCAAATTGAAACTTCAAAAATTATTAAATATTCAGCTGTTAATGATGGTGATATACAAGGTGTAATAATTGTTAAAATAGCAGGTGAAACTGATAATAAGTTAGCTCCAATTACTGCTGAGCAACAAACAAGTGTTGAAGCTTATTTTAATGAAATTAAGTACGCAGGCTCACGAATTAATGTTATTAATTTTTTACCTGATATTCTGAATTTAAACATTCAAATTTATAGAGACCCATTAGTATTAGATAGTAATGGGACTAGTATTGTAAATGGTGGTAAACCTGTTGAAACTGCTATTAATGAATTTATGAAGGAATTACCTTTTGATGGTGAACTTATACTGGCACATTTAGTTGATAAGTTACAGCAAGTTGAAGGTGTAAAAATACCTCATTTATTACAAGCTTCATCTAGTTGGATTGATGCTGCTACTGATGATTATGGAGCAGCATCAGTAATAAATGTAAAAAGAGTGCCTGAGAGTGGGTATTTTGAAGTAATAAACTTTGATAATATTACGTATGTGGTATAATGTTAATTATAACAAACTGGTGTTATTGTTAACACCTACTTTTTTACGAAAAGATACATTTTTTGGGTGGATAAAATCTGTTGCTAGTCCATTAAGTAAAATGTATGATTCGTGGTTTAAAATGCGTAGTGATAACCTTTACAAGTTGGCTCATAACGGTCAGGTTTGTTATTTGCGAAAATCTTTAAATGATAGGTTTGACCCTAGTTTAAGACGTATTTATATTGGAGATGGAAATAAGTACAAACGTCAATATATATACACTCGTGGTGAGCAAAAACCTAAGTATTTAGGTACAATGTATTTGCACTCAAGAAATGATTATGCTGATACTGGTGTAGATTTTATTGTTTTTGTGCCTGCGAGTATTGTTGATGCACAAATTTATGAGCTGGAGGCTTTAATTGATTTTTATAAAGAAGGAGTTAAAAGATACAAAATAGTTAAAATATGAATAAACTAATATTAACCGAAACTGGAGGTTTTCCATTAGAGGTAGAAACGTTGGAATTTATGCAAAATGCCTATGATATTTTTCAGTCATTAGGTGAAATTGTAGGTAATAAATCCATTATAAAAGGTTGTGAAATTATTGGAGTAACAACTACTGATGGTGTTATTTATTTGAATGGTGAGATGTTAAGATTTAAAGGAGGTCAAACACAATCAACAATTATAATTATTGAAACTAAGACAGAGCTTCCTTATGAAGATGGGCAAGTAAAACCTGTTGAAGTTGATAGATATGCCACTTTTGGAGCTGGTATTGATGCTGTTGATTGGAGTGAGTTTAAACGTGCCTATCCATTAACATCTGCATTGTTTGTTGGTGAGCTTCGAGACTATGTTGGTCTTATAGAAAATATTCCTTGGGGTTGGTATTTGGCTGATGGAACTAATGGAACTGAAAATATGAATGATATTTTCCCAATCCAATACATTGCTGGTCACGCAGATTATGGTGTAATGTGTGCTGAAGTTGGTAGTAACGAACTTACGTTAGCAGTTGGTCAGTTGCCTAAGCATAAAGCTACAGGAACTACTACTGCTGCTGGAGCGCATATTCATAATTTAAAAGATGGTGAAGGCGGTGAAAACACCAATAGTATCACATTAAATGGAGGAAGTTTATCAGGTCAAGACCGCCCAACTAATTGGGTAAGTGATAATAGTATTATTTCAGAGTCAGAAAACCATGTACATAATTTTGAGAGTAATGAAATTGGTAATGATGAAGCAATTGATATTAGACCAAAAAGAAAAGTAGTAGCAAAAATTCAATTTTTAGGAGTTTAATTATGGCAAAAGTAAATTTAAGCACAATAAAAAACTGGTTTAAAACTGGTTTAAAACCAACACAAGCGCAATTTTGGGATACGTGGGATTCATTTAGACATAAAGATGAACAAATTCCTGTTGAACAAATATCAGATATTGCTGAATTATTAGCGGAAAAAGCTGATGCTGAAGCATTGGCAAATCATTTAATTGATGCTGCTGCACATAGTGAGCTATTTGATGCTAAAGTAGATAAAGTAGAAGGGCAAGCATTATCGGATAATAATTTGACCAATGAGCTATTAGCAAAAATTAATGCTGCTAATTCTTTATCAGGCTCACGAATTTTACGAGGTGGATTCGCTATATTACCAAATAGAATAATTCGCTTATTTATTTATGAATATCTAATTGCTGATAAATATTACGATACTCCAGTATTGGCTGATGTGCAGTTAGATGTTGGAGGAGCTGATGATAGAGCTGATACAGTTGCAATTAATAACTTGTCTCAAGCAGTTGTAAAAAAAGGAATAGAGGGTGATCCTTCTCCTCCAGATGTTGATATTGCAACTGAATTGTTTATCACTTGGCGATTAATGAAAGCTGGCGCAACAGAACCGGAAGGATCTACAGCTACTGTTATGTACGATGAAAATTTAGGTGAAGCAGGCGGTGAGTGGGATGCTTCTACAAATAATGTTACCATTAATTTAGACGGTAATTCTAATCCTAGTAGTGGTGCAAAAAGCATTACAATTACAGATAATAATAATTATGATGTTTTTCACCTATTAAAATCTGCACCTGTAGCAATTGACTCTGATGGCGCACTTCAATTAACTGTAAATTTACAGACTGAATGGATAGAAAATGAGCGTATTTGGGTATTGCTATATAATGGTGGCACGAGAATTCACACTAATTTTATTGCACTTAAAGATGGGATGTATGGCTTAGATGGAGCATTATTAAATACACAACAAGAAATTGCTATACCGTTTAAAGACTACAATTTAACAAGTGATTCGTATAATATGGTTCAATTTTTCTTTGTGGCTGAAGGAAAAACGTTGAGTATTGATAATATTAGAACATTTAATAACACAAATCAACCTGATACAGGAGGCGAAACTTCACAAGTTATTAGCCGTACTTCTCAAATTCCTATTAACGATGGGGAAGATGGAACTTCAAAGTACACTGAAGATAAAAACTTAGGTGCTGTTGCTTTTAGTAACAGTTATAATGATTTAATTGATTTACCGGTATTATCACCATTTCCATCTGCATACTTAACTCAATTAGTACCTGATACTCAACTACCGAATACTGTTATTGAAATAATTATGACAGGTAGTTATTTTACCAAATCTATGGAAAATGGAGGTGTATTGGTACAAGGACAAACAGTTAATGATATTCAATTTATTAATGATAATGAAATTAGAGTACGATTAACAAGTGGAGCATCTGAAGGATTTTTTGACGTAACCCTTAATAATGGCTCTGAAAGTGTTTTTCCTAATGCTTTTAGTATTACATCAGGTGATGTATTTATACCTACAAGTGCTAATTTTACAATTGTTAATAATAATGCAGATGTTACGGAAGATGGTGCTATAAAAGTCACAGATTATGGGGTGTTAAATTATATTAATACAGATATTATTATAGATTATACTAAACCTTTTTATATAAGATGGAAGTATAAAGAAAGTCCTCTTGGTTTTACTGCTGACCATAATTATACAGACCCTGATATTAGATTAACTGCTTCTGGTTCACACAAATTATCCCTATTATTAGATATTTATGCTACTAGTAATGTCATACGTTTTGGAGCTATTATTAATGGAGTTTATGTGAATAAAACACCTATACTACCTTATTCTACATCATATTTAAACTTTAAACATTATGAAAATTCTATTTGGGAAATTCGCCATATTAATGGAGCTGTAGGTATTTATATAGATGGAGCACTTATTAAGTCAACTACAGTAACTTTAACGGAAAACTTAATTGTATCATTTAGAGTAAAATATAGAGATATTGTAGATTTTAAAATAATAACATTTAATGTTTAACATTATGAGCAATGCAAAACTAGTAATACAAAAATATATAGAAGATAATAAAACAGTTGGTAAAACTATTGTTGATTTACCTTTTGATAACCTACCTTTTTTAACTGCTAAAGAGCCAGTATTTAATATGAAAGGCGAAAAAATAAGTAAATCTTATTTTGATACCAAAGGAAAAGAAGCAGTTAAAATCGTGTATAAAAAACTAATTGAAACTTATGAGGGAATAAATAATGTTTTTGTAGGTGTTCAAAAAGAGATCCAATTTAAAAATTGGGCAGGTGAAGTTGGTTACACAAAAAAGAAACAACCTTATTATTTCACATTACAGCCTATTTTTGATACTATTGATACTTCAATTATAGTAGATTATTCAAGTCCAAAACAAAGGCAAATACTAAAAGCTGAAAGATATAATGCCGATGATTATTTACAGGCGCAAAACCCAACGTTATATAGTCTAATTTATGACAACTATACTGCTTTGTATGAAAATTATTTACGTAGTGGAAACAAAACCGCCTTAGTAGATGCTTTAAATAATGAAACCAATATAGATATTAATAATGTGTTGAATGGTAATGTTTATGGTTTAAATATTACCATTAAAGAGCTAATATTAATGAATTTACAATAATGGGTTTTTTACTATTTATCCTAGCGTGGGTGTTGTTGCCATTTTTAACAGTTATAAATTACTTTTTGGTAAAGGAAGAGGGCTATTTCAGAAGTACAGCTCTAAACTTAGATATATGGGCAAACAGAGAGTTTAGAACTCTATGGAATAGAACACTTAGAAAAGGCAAAGGCTGTTATGATTTTGGCAAACAAGGCGAATCAATCAGTAGTGCATTAGGTAAAAATGAGCGAGATGGTACTTTAACAAAAACTGGAAAAGCATTGTGCTGGATTCTAAATAGCTTAGATGAAGACCATTGTAGGAATTCGATAAATTTAAATGTATAAGTAAAACCTTTGGAAGGCAGGTTTTAAAATAAAGCCCTCCAGCATTAAAAAAATTCTCACACCTTTTTAAACAAATGAGCCAACGGCTACTGGAGGACAAAGTCTTCTAGTTGTCGTTGGCTTTTATTGTTATAGGTGTGAGAATTGCAAATATATATGAATCAAAAATAAATTAAGAAGAAATGATAAAAAAAAATCAAAAAACCCCAATTAGTTATTATGGAGGCAAACAAAGTATGTTGAAACATATTTTACCACTAATTCCCAAACACACAACTTATGTAGAACCTTTTTTTGGAGGTGGTGCAGTATTTTGGGCTAAGCCTAAAAGTGAAGTTGAAATAGTTAATGATTACAATGGTAATGTAGTTAATTTTTATGAACAGCTTAAAACCAATTTTAATGAGCTTAAAGAATTGATAGATGCAACTCCTTACTCACGTGAAGCTTACAAGCGTGCTATTACTATTTATGACACGCCATATATATTTACTCCTGTGCATAGAGCTTGGGCATTTTGGATGGGTTGTATTCAAGGATTTAGTAATAAAATAGGTTCTTGGAGAAGTAGCCAGTTAAGAAATAAGGAGAATGTACTTAATTTCAATAAAAAAGCACTTGTAACAGCTGATTATTCAATTAGGCTAGACTTGGTTCAAATAGAGCAAAGGGATGCTGTATATTTGATTAACAGGCTTGATAGTATTGGCACTTTCTTTTATTTAGACCCTCCTTATGTTGATGCAAATCAAGGGCATTATGGTGGCTATACTCAAGAGCATTTTAATAATTTGTTAGATGCTTTAAGTAAAGTAAAAGGTAAGTTTTTATTAAGTAGTTACCCAAATGAAATACTTGAAAAGTATAGAACTAAGTTTGGTTGGTTTACTTCAGATAAAGATATGCAGCTGTCAGCATCAAATAATAAGTCTAGGCGTAAGACAGAGGCTCTAACGTCAAATTATAGTCTATCTATTTAAAAGTGATTTAAAACCCATTTAAACTTGATTTAAATGGGTTTTATTTTTGATATGATTATCTATTATGGTTACCTAAAAAGTGTGCATTTGGTATTTTATTTGTGTACATTTGGTTTTTTCGATTATATATTGGGAGAAGGTAAAGCTGCCGCTAATTGCAAAATTTTGAATCCAGAGGTTTTGCGATTCGAAGAAAAGAATGGAGCCTTGAGAGTAAAAGCGATTGACCTCTTACACATAGAAAACGATTACTTAGGATATACCATTCGTTTCTGGCTTGAGGAGTTATCAATCAAAGTAGATGGTTC
>JASFYV010000326.1:0-3670 GCA_045046925.1 Candidatus Marithrix sp.
ATCTACTGATATTCTGTTTACTATATCAGTATCTTTTAATGCTATATTTTCACCACTCTCATCTGCTAATAGTAGAATTTGAGCATGAATCAACTTCAGAACGTGAAAGACACTGTCTAAAGGTACTAGAATGTTATTACAATTTATAGAATTTCCTATTTGTATAAATCACTCCTTTTTAGTCCAATACCATTAAGTTAAGGAAATTAATTAGGGTAACCACAAGAGATTATCCATACAAATAATCATGTTATTGTAAGGGCAATCCGGTTGTCCTTAACTTAATGACATTGGGGGATTAGGGAAGGTTAAATTTAACTGAATCGGGAAAATGATTAGAGAATATTAATAAGAATTTCTCCGATAAATTTTTACTTTTATCTAAAAAAGTGAGAAACTATATTAGTTATATCATTTTTACATGGAAGTAAGGGTGAATCTGTACGATGGAATGTGAATTTTCTTTTTAAAAATCTAGGAGTGCTAATGGTAAACTTACGTAAACTAGTCCTTCTGACCGCAGCGTTAGCTATAACAGCCAATGTATTTGCGGTAGAAAGCTTAGAAGATGTAATGAAACGGCGTGGATTGACCGAAAAAAATATGTTGGCTGCGGCTAAGACATATGTTCCAACTGGAGGACGAGACGAGTATATCGCCTTTAGTTCCGGTGGGCAGAGTGGTCATGTTCTAGTGTATGGTATCCCATCTATGCGGATATTGAAATATATTGCGGTCTTTACTCCAGAGCCTTGGCAAGGTTACGGCTTTGATGATGAATCTAAAGCTGTATTAGCTCAAGGTAAAATTCAAGGTAAAGATATATATTACGGTGATACCCATCATCCAGCCCTATCGGAAACTGATGGTAAATATGATGGTAAGTTCTTATTTATCAACGATAAAGCTAATCCACGTATTGCAGTAATTGACTTGCACGATTTTGAGACCAAGCAAATCGTAGTGAATCCAGTATTTAAATCCTCGCATGGTGGTGCATTTGTAACCGAAAATACCGAGTATGTGATTGAAGCAGCTCAGTATCCAGCCCCATTTGAAAATGAATATGTACCTCTTTCTCAATTCAATGAACGTTATCGTGGTGGGATGACTTATTGGAAATTTGACCGGAAAATTGGTCGAATTGATGCTAGTAAATCATTTACTGTGATGGCTCCTCCTTATAGTCAAGATTTATCTGACTTTGGTAAAGGCCCTAGTAGTGGTTGGTCTTTCACTAATTCCTTCTGTTCCGAGCGTTATGTAGGTGGAATCATGCAAGGTAAACCTCCGTTTGAAGCTGGTTGTTCTGCTAAAGATACTGATTTCCTTCACGTAGTTAATTGGAAAAAAGCTGCTAAATTAGTTGCTGCTGGTAAAGCTGTCAAAATCAATGGCCATGATGTAATTACCATTGAAACTGCGGTTAAAGAAGGTATCATGTTCTTAATTCCAGAGCCTAAAAGTCCACATGGAGTTGATGTTAGTCCAGATGGTAAATACTTGATAGTTTCTGGTAAGTTAGATAGCCATGCTTCCGTATTTAGTTTTGCCAAAATTCAGGCTGCAATTAAAGCTGGTAACTTTGAAGGTAAAGATGATTATGGAATTCCAATTATTAAAATGCAAGATGCCCTACATTTACAAGTACAAGTTGGTTTAGGCCCATTGCATACTCAGTATGATTCCAAAAAATGTGTAGTTTATACTTCAATTTATGTTGATTCTCAAGTTACTAAATGGGATTACTGTGAAGGTAAAGTATTGGATAAAATTTCCATCCATTACAATATCGGCCATTTGATGACTATGCAGGGTGATTCAGTAGAACCAGAAGGTAAATATTTGGTTGCTTTGAATAAATTAGCAATTGACCGTTTTAATCCTGTTGGCCCATTACATCCTCAAAATCATCAGCTTATTGATATTAGTGGTGACAAGATGGAATTATTGTATGACATGCCAGTGCCTTTGGGTGAACCACATTATGCAGTAGCTATTAACGCTAAGACTCTAAGACCAGGTGTACGCTATAAATCTGGTTGGAATAGCCGAACTGATACAAAATCTAAGTTTAAAACTCGGGCTGGACGGGAAAAAATAGTTCGTACTCCTGGCAAAGTGGAAGTGTTTGGTACTACTATTCGTTCCCATATCACTCCAGAAATTATTGAAGTGACTGAAGGTGATGAAGTTGTGTTGCATTTCACTAATTTAGAACGAGCTCAAGATGAAACTCATGGTTTTGCTATGTATGGCCAAAACGTCAATTTGTCGTTAGAACCAGGTAAAACTGTTAGTGCTACCTTTATTGCTGATAAAGCTGGGGTTTATCCATACTATTGTACTGAGTTCTGTTCTGCTCTGCATTTAGAAATGGAAGGTTATTTATTAGTTAAACCAAAAGATTATATTGGTGAAATTAAAAAAGCCTCAGTTGGAACAACTTATACTAAGGCTGATTATGAAAAACAGGTAAAAACCAATGTAGAAACTCAAGCTATCATTGATAGTGTGGTTGGTTTTATTTTAGGCCAGAACTATAAGGATTTCCCACCAGTGGTTGCTTTGGTTGAGGATGCAGTTGATCAATTAGGTTTTGCTAAAGAGGCTAAAGAAAAATCTGAAGCTGCTGCGGCAAAAAAAGATTGGCAAAATGCTACTTTGTGGGCTGGTCAATGGTGGCAGTATCAGGTTAAAGCTGCTGACATTGGTTTGCGTGCCAAAACTTATCTGGAACAGCATGGTGCTGTGAAGGTTGAGGAAGAAAAGAAGTAGGTTTTTGATTTTCGTTCCCATGCTTCGGTGTGGGAATGTACAATATTTTATGTTATTTGTTTTAAACTGAGGTTAAACAATGAAATATATACTATATAATACAACAGTATTAGTGTTATTATCTTGGTTTTGTTCCACTGCCAATGCTTTTACAAATTTGGACGAAGAACTTAATTTTATGGTACAGGATGCAAATCGAAATTTACCAAGAATGATGAGCGGTGATATAAGGGCAGATTCAATAGAAGTTGTTGAAGGAAATCTATATTTTTATTATACTTTTGTTAATTATGACTCTGCTACTGTTCCTTATGCCTTAACAAGTTTTTATCAATTAATAGAATTACAAAAACCGTCTGTAAAAACCAGATTTTGTAATGATATAAACTTTCAACGAGTATTAAAAAGTGGTAAATATATAAGTACTGTATATCGTGATAAAAATTCTGCAACTGTATATGGTCCTGGCCTATTGATTACTTCTTCGTCATGTGAAGAACCACCCATGTAAGCCATGTAGGGTCGGTGCAACAACGTGAAACCAACCATTTCAATGAATTCTATTAATAACAAATGGTCGGTTACGTTTCACTTCACCACATATGCATCAACTTAAGAAATAATTTGTTATATTGGATTGAAACTAGTAATATTTAGAAATAGATATTAATAACCAGAAGAATCCAATGCCAATATTTCATGAAGTTGCTCAAGCCATACAATCTATTTTTAGTAAAGAAACTGACGAACTTGCGAAAAGGATTTATAAAGCAAGAACGAAACAGGTTCTGGTTTTATTAAAACCTTGATATTTGGCTGGATGCAAAACAAATCAACTTCTGTTGAAGGGTTATCTCGTGCAGGCTATACACATGAACTGTATATATCAGCC
>JASFYV010000327.1:0-6712 GCA_045046925.1 Candidatus Marithrix sp.
CAAGCTGTTATACTCTCTGCTCGAAAGCAAGGTCATAATGTTTTCACTGCGGGATTTATTTTCTCTATTCCTGTTTCATAGATATGGTAGGTAGTTACGATTTTATTAATAATTATTTAAAAATAATGGGGCCAATTATACGCAATAATAATGGTATTATTGATAAATATATTGGAGATGCTATTATGGCTTTATTCAGTAATCCTAATGATGCTATTAATGCTGGTATAGCTATGTTAAATATATTAATTGATTTCAATAAGACCAAAACTATAAAAGTTAAAATTGGGATTGGAATTAATACTGGTAGATTGATGTTTGGAATTATTGGTGAAGAACATCGGTTACAATATACTGTTATCAGTGATGCAGTAAATTTAGCTTCACGACTAGAAGATGCTACTAAAACTTATAACTCCCCATTAATATATTAGCCAAAATACTTTAGATATATTAGAAGATTCATCTCAATATGCCAAACGGTTTTTAGATAAAGTTAAAGGACGTTCAAAAGCCATTAAAATTTATGAGATTTTTGATGCTGATGCTCCAGAAATAATTAAGCTACGTAAACTAGATTATATTAATACTTTTGAATTGGCAGTTAAATTGTATCAAGAATATAAATTTGCACAAGCACAACAATTAATGCAAGAATGTTTACGTAAAAATCCAGATGATAAAGCTGCTAACATTTACATTCAACGTTGTCAAAATTTTCTAAAAATTGAAAATAGTGAAGATTGGGAGAAAATTGCTAAAATAGTAACATGGACTCCAAGTATATCAGTAAATTATCCAATTATTGATAACATCAAGAATTATTTAGTCGAATCAGAGAATTAATAGTATCTATAGGTAATGAACAAACCGCAGAAGAGATAGGAGTGGTAATTGAGTTTTTAGAAGAATATATAGTTATCCATTTTGCGACAGAAGAAAGATATATGAAACAATATAATGATCCTAATTACCTTAAACATAAATCTGCTCACCAACAATTTAATATTTCACCAAATTAAGAAATATTATTTAAAAAATGGTGGTTCACTATATTTAACTATGCGAATTCAAGATGAGTTATTTGATTGGTTTATACATCATATTAAAAAAATGGATCAAAAATTAGCATTATTATTGCAAAATAAAGAATGATTTTTATACTGAGTTTGTGCTAATTCCAAATACTTATAGCAATTCTTAATTATGAATGCTTAATTCTTAATTAAATTCAAAATAAATTATAAGTATGTCCAACAATCAGGAGCAAGTTCTTAGTTTGAAGAAAACATTATTATGTCAACAATATTTGAAGAAGAAGAAAAAATTTTAATAAAAACTATAAAAACTATACAACAATGCAAAGACAATAAAGTATCGCTTGAAGAATTTATACAATTATCCAAACGTTATAAAAAACTATTAAAACAAACAAAATTTTTGGTCAAAATGAGTGACAAGCAACAAAACCAATTGACCACAATGACAGAAAAATTACAATCTAGTAATGTTCAATTACAAAATGAGGCTGAACATGCAATAAAAGCTAATGAAGAAAAACTAGCCCAGTTTTTAGATGCAGTATCAATTGGAGTATTTGTATTAGATTCTGAAGGACGTTTTTATTATGCTAATCAAAAAGCTAAAGAAATTCTTGGTAATGAAATTTTCATGACTGAAGGTTTGCCAGAAATTTATCGAGCTTACACGGCTGGTTCTGATCAGATATATTTAAATCAATCTCGACCAATCATTCAAGCATTACAAGGTAAATTTACTACTGTTGATAATATGGAAATTCATAAAGATACTAAAATAGTTCCTATTGAAGTTTGGGGTACTCCAATTTTTAATGAGTGTGATGAATTAATTTACGCAATGACAGCATTTCAAGACATTACCGAGCGTAAAAAAGCTGAAGAAGAACGTCTTAGATTTATCGAAGAACTTGCTAAATTAAACCTAGCTTACGAAAGTTTTGTCCCACGCCAATTTTTGAGCTTGTTATCTAAGAAAAGTATTGTTGATATTAAACTGGGAGAACATGTTGAAAAAGAAATGACAGTTTTATTTGCTGATATCCGTGATTTTACTTCATTGTCAGAAAAGTTGACTCCACAAGAAAATTTTAATTTTATCAATACTTATCTAGGCGAAATGGATGATGTAATTCATCAAAATAAAGGCTTTATTGATAAATATATTGGGGATGCAATCATGGCGTTGTTTCATAATGCAGACGATGCAGTGTGTGGTGCAATAGCTATGTTAAAAACATTAGTTGATTACAATAAAAGAAGAGTTCAGGATGGCCATGAAGCTATTAAAATAGGCATTGGATTGAATACTGGAGCATTGATGATAGGTACAGTAGGTGGCAGAAACAGGATGGATGGCACAGTAATTTCGGATGCAGTTAATGTAGCATCTAGGGTTGAAGGTCTAACTAAAATCTATGGTACTCCATTATTAATTACCGAACATACTTATGAAAGATTAGTTGACCCTGCTAAATATCTAATGCGGATAATTGATGCAACTAAAGTCCAAGGTAAATCTGAAGAAGTTACAGTTTATGAGGTATTTGATGCTGATCCACCAAAAAGTAGAGCTTTAAAAAATTCTACTATTGAAGATTTTGAACCTGGATTTGTATTATATAACTCTGAAGCTATTGCTGATGCTAAAGTTTTGTTTGAAAAAGTATTAAAAGTTAATCCAGATGATAGAGCTGCTAGAGTGCATTTAAATGATTGTGAAAGAATTTTAAGTATGACTATGCCAGAAAATCTAACTATTTTAATAGTGGATGATATTTCGGAGAATATAAAGGTATTATCTAGGTTTTTAACTGGCAATCAATTTAAGGTTTTAATAGCTAAAAATGGTAAAGATGCACTAAAAACTGTTGATTTAATCACTCCACATTTAATTTTATTAGATATAATGATGCCCAAAATGAGTGGTTTTGAAGTTTGTAAACGTTTAAAAGACAACCCTAAAACCGAAAATATTCCAGTAATATTTATAACTGCATTGACAGAAGCTGAAGATAAAATTAAAGGTTTTGAATTAGGAGCTGTTGATTATATTACTAAACCATTTCAAAAAGAAGAAGTTTTAGTACGCATAAAAACTCATTTACATTTGAGTCATTTACAACAAAAAGCTCAATGGTATATTAAAAAAGCTAATGAATGTCAATATATTAAAAGATAAATCCTCATTTAGTTTTCAATTATAGAATCAACTAACAAATTCAAAAAAATATTTTATAATCTTAAGTTACACAGAATTCAAATATGTAAGATGGAATGAGGAATGAATTGCATTATTTGCTGTAATTTATAAACCCATTACAACCCGTTTGATATTTTATATACAGTCTGAGTAACTTCAGTTATAATATTATTATATGACACAACTTGCCAGAAAAATATTTAGTAAAATTATATTGATATGAATAATAATTAACTAAAGTTATACAATTTGAAACATAAATGTGTGAAATTAATCATTTAAATATCTTATTAAAAAATCCTGCATAAAATTATTACTAACTGATATTACGCAGATTACTAAAGTGAGCTAAAATAATGAGCCAAAACTCTGCTAACATTCTAATCGTCGATGATATAGATGATAATCGTATAGTTCTATCCCGTTTAGTAAAAAGGCAGGGACATATACCTATCCTAGCTGAAGACGGGTTGATTGCTTTTGAAAAACTAAAAGAGCAAGACATTGATCTTGTCTTACTAGATATTATGATGCCAAATATAGATGGTTATGAAGTATTAAGCCATATTGAAGATACTGTTGCTTTGCGACATATTCCAGTTATTATGATAACGGCATTAGACGATGTAGATAGTGCTGTAAATTGTATTAAAATAGGGGCTCAAGATTACTTAACTAAACCATTTAAACCAGTATTGTTACGTGCCAAAATTACTTCATGTTTAGAAAGGAAGTTTTGGCATGATAAAGAAGAAGATTATCGACGACAAATTGAAGAATCTAAATCACAATTAGAAGAACAAGTCCAGAAAAAAACTAAAGAACTTGCTGAAACTAATGAAAAATTAGAAGCTTTAGTTAAAGCTAAGGGAGATGCTCTTAAACTTATTTATTATGGATTTCATAGTTCTATACAAGATTTATTTAAAAAAACAATTAAAGTTCCATTAGAAGAAGTTAATGAACTGATGGATACAATTAGACAATCAGCTCAAATTGATTCAACCACGGTAATGTTAGTTTTTGAAATTAAATCAGTGCAAGAAATTTTAAAAACAGCAATTAATTCAGCTACTGAGTTTGCTCAATCTAGGCATGTGAAAATAGGTAAATTGCCTAAATGTGGTAGACAGAATTTAGAATCTGAAATGCTAGATACCATGACTATTGTAGACAATGATATAGAACAAGATTCTCTACGAAATTCCCCATCATCTTTAACAATTGATGATAAAAATAGCTTGCAACAGAAAAAAATGTGTGCTGATGCCTTAACAGATATTTTAAAAGTTGCAGTTAAATTTTCTAATTATGAAAATTCGATAGAGCTTTCTTGTGAACCGCTTCAAAATGAGCTAGTGATTGGCATTCATGCTACTGGTCGTATTATTAGAGAAGCTGAAATAGCAGATTTTTTTACAATACCTACTATGGAACATAAAATAACTCCAGGTAGATATCCTGGTACTGCTGCTGCAACTGCAAAAAATATAATTGAGTTGTTAGGTGGTTCATTAATAGTAGAAAATAGAAATTCAACTGGTATATCATTTATTGTTAAATTAAGACGTGATAATTTATGAACTTATCTCGTTTACAAGCTCTCCAAATAGAACTAAAAAAACTAGATTTAGATGGCTTTTTAGTTCCACATGCCGACGAATATCAAGGTGAATATTTACCACCTTACGCTCGACGATTAGAATGGTTAAGTGGTTTTACTGGTAGTGCTGGTTTAGCAATTGTAAATCATAATAAATCAGTAATTTTTGTAGATGGGCGTTATACGTTAGCAGTACGTGAACAAGCTAAGAATTTTAAAGCTTATAATTCAAAGCATTGTCCACCCAATAAATGGTTATTACAACAACCAGCCAGTAAAATAGGTTATGATCCTTGGTTGCATACTCCAGCAGAATTAGAACCATTACAATATTCTGCCCAAATTACTGGTAGTTTATTAATTGCTTGTGAATATAATCCAATCGACAAAATTTGGCAAAATCAACCAACTCCTCCAGTAAAATCAATCATACCTCATTCTCTTAAATATAGTGGAGAAACCAGCCAATCTAAACGTCAACGAATTAGTGAATTTTTAACTAGAAAAAAACTATTTGCTACGGTATTAACTGCTTCTGATTCAATTGCTTGGCTATTAAATATCCGTGGTAATGATATACCTAGAGTACCAGTGCCACTGACTTTTGCAATCCTGTATGCTACTGGAGTGACTGATTTATTTATCGTCCCACGCAAAATAGATGACAAGTTATTAGAGCATTTAGGTAGTGAAATTAATATTTGTTCTTTGAATTCTTTTGCAACTAAATTAGAAAAATTAGCCAATAAATCAGTATTGATAGACCCAAAACGGACTGCTATTTGGATTGTTAACCAACTTACAGCAGCTAATATTATAGAAGATTCTGATCCCTGTATTTTGCCAAAAGCTTGTAAAAATAAAGTCGAAATTTTAGGAGCTAAACAGGCTCATTTATGGGATGGAATTGCAGTGACTAAATTTTTACATTGGTTAGATACTGAAGTTGATACTACAGATGAAATTCAAACAGCTCAACAATTAGAGCAATTGCGTAGAAAAAATAATGAGTTACACGATTTAAGTTTTGATACTATTTCTGCTACTGGCTCTAATGCTGCTATCGTTCATTATCAAGCTACTGAGCAGACTAATAAACAGTTACATTCATTATATTTAGTAGATTCTGGCGGCCAATATTTATCTGGAACTACTGATGTAACCAGAACTATTGCTATCGACCAACCAACTGCTGAACAAAAAAAATGTTTTACTTTGGTATTGAAAGGACATATAAGTATAGCGACTTGTAATTTTCCAATTGGAACTACTGGTTCGCAATTAGATATATTGGCCAGACACGCGTTATGGCAAGCTGGGCTAGATTATGATCATGGAACTGGACATGGTGTTGGTAGCTTTCTTTCTGTACATGAAGGGCCACAAAGTATATCTATCAGACCAAATAAAACTGCTTTGCAACCAGGTATGATTTTATCTAATGAACCAGGTTATTATAAAGAAGGTTCTTTTGGGATTCGGATTGAAAGTTTGATTCTAGTAGTAGAAAAAGGCAACCAGTTAGGCTTTGAGACTCTGACATTAGTTCCAATTGATCTTAGCTTAGTAGATTTTAGTTTATTAACCACAGCAGAAATTACTTGGTTACAGAACTATCATATCAGAATTTTAGAACAGATTGGCTCACAATTAGAACCTAAAGCTAAAAATTGGTTACAAAATAAAATCGATATGAATTACTGATGTTACGCAGTAGATTGTTTTAAAATCTGTAATTCATCGAATGCTTGACGAATAGCTTTTAAATATAGCTCTTTAATGCAAACACATTAAGTCCTTATGCTTAAGCACTCTAATTTAGCTCCAGCACAAACATGAAAATATGGTTGCTTTGTGTTCTAACTGTTT
>JASFYV010000328.1:0-17306 GCA_045046925.1 Candidatus Marithrix sp.
TCTCCTAAAAGTTGTTATTGCTTTTAGGGATTTTATGTCGTTTGGTAGCTCTTTCATCTCTCTATTATAACATTTTTTACTATGGTAGGTAGTTACCATATATCTTATAAAAAAAATTATTCATTTATTTAATCTGTATAAATCACCTAACGTAAAACGCTACTTGAGGAACAACTATAAGTATTTCTATGACTTACGCATTGAGAAAAAATAATAGTATGAATAAATTAAATAATAATCTGATGGGAGAAATAAGTCATCCATTAACAGTACATTGTCAATAGATATATTACATGCTGAATCATTTTTTAAACAGATAAAATTTGAAACCAGAAGGTTTTGGAAACAAAATCTCAATTAAATTTGGAAAGTGGTACATTGACTGTAGACAATTGGGCGTTTCTAACTTTAAAATAATACCATCAATTAGGTGTTCGCTCTTATAAAGAAATCGTAATTGTTTCAATTAAAAAAGGTAAGTTTTTACAGATTCAAAAATTGGATATTCCAGAAGATGGTTTGGAAGTATGGATGATGTTCTTGTAGATAAAGGAAATTTAACAAATATTATAACAGAAAATAACTTTGGTCGGCCATATTACGATACTGAAAAGCGTGGCTCATGGTGTGAAAATTTAGAATAGAAATATCATATACAGATTCAATAAAGATAGCTGGTTGGAAAAATTAGAACTTGCTATGATTATCAGTAGTTAACTAGCTCCACCGCAGCCTCCTCCACAACCACCACTGCTTCCACCACCATCCCCCCCATCATTGTTATCATTATCGTAACCTCCAGGCATAATACCTTTATTTTGATGTAAATTAGTATCTTGTCCATCATTATTTTTACTTTGATGATATTCTGTACCTTTCAAATTGGCAACTAATACTATTATTATCGCAACAATTATAAGTCCACCAACAATCACACCAAGTATATCAACTAAAATCCATGCACCAAACCCAAAAGCAATAACAAATAGAATTTTATTGGCCATTATGAAACTCCTTGTATATATAGCAAAAATATAATAAATAGATTAATTGTGAATGATTAATGAAAGTCAAAATAATTAGTAATTAACCATTCTTAATTCACTAATTCACAATTAAAAGTTACAAGAGTTATAGCTGACAATTATCAATCAATCTAGTAGTGCCTAAATTAGCAGCCACCAATATAATTAAATCATCATTTTCTGGAGCTGGAATGGTTAAATTAGCACGATAAACTTTGAAATAGTCAGGTTCAAAACCAGCAGTAATTAACTTTATTATTGCTTGTTGTTCTAATTTAGCAAAATCACGTTCCCCTGTTTTAAGTTTTTGCTTTACATTGTCAATAGTTTGAAATAAAATTGGAGCAATTACACGTTGTTTAGTAGTCAAATAATTATTACGAGAACTCATAGCCAAACCATCGGTTTCACGCACAATTGGCATTCCAATAATTTCAATTGGCATGAATAAATCTTTCACCATACGTTTAATTAAAAATAACTGTTGATAATCTTTTTCTCCAAATAAAGCCTTATCCGGTCGCACTATATTGAATAAAATATTAACAATTGTAATTATCCCTTTAAAAAAAATCGGCCGGGAAGTTCCACATAAAATATTGCTTAAAGTTGGAACTTGTACATGAGTACTAGTTTCCATACCATTTGGATAAATGTCAGTTATTTTAGGGGCAAACACTAAGTCTACCCCAATCTGTTCTAATTGCTCACAATCTTGTTCAAAAGTACGAGGATAAGTTGCAAAATCTTCAGTTGGTCCAAATTGAAGTGGGTTTACAAAAATACTGACAATTACTTGTTCTGCAACTGATTTAGCTTTTTTAACTAAACTAAGATGTCCAACATGGAGATTACCCATAGTTGGAACCAAAGCAGCATCATTTAACTTGTGTAGTTCAGAGATTGAAGTAATTATCTGCATGACTTAAAAAGTATGTTCTGGAGTGGGGAAAGTGCCATTTTTTACTGCTTGGATAAATGCCGAAATAGCAGTTGCTATCGAACCAGTTTCTTGGAGAAAATCTTTAGAAAATGATGGTATTTTGCCAATTGTAATCCCCAATATATCATATAAAACTAGTACTTGACCATCACAATCTTTACCTGCTCCAATGCCAATAGTTGGTATTCGCAATGAAGTAGTTATTTCAGCCGCCAATTTACCAGGCAAACATTCAAGCACTATTAAAGATGCACCAGCTGATTGTAATAGTAAAGCTTCTTCTTTTAAACGTTGAGCATCTTCTTCATCACGACCTTGAACTCGATAACCGCCTAACGTGTATACAGATTGTGGAGTAAGACCTAAATGGCCACAAACCGGAATTCCACGTTCAACTAACATTTCGATAGTTTCTGCGACCCAAGCACCTTCCAATTTAACCATTTGAGCTTGGCCTTCTCGCATTAATCTAGCCGCTGCTTCAAAAGCAATTTCCGGAGTAGAATAGCTCATAAATGGCATGTCGACAATTAATAAAGATTTTTGCCTAGCACGAGCTACCAATTGACAGTGATAAATCATATCGTCAATTGTTACTGGTACAGTACTAGCCTGACCTTGCACAACCATTCCTAATGAGTCTCCAACCAATAAAACATCAATCCCAGCTTGATCAATTATACTAGCAAAACTAGCGTCATAAGCAGTCAAGCAGGTAATTTTTTCCCCATTTTGTTTGAATTTATCTAAATTTATCATATTAATTACACAGAATTGAAATAATACCAAATAATTGATATTTATTTTGAATTTAATTAAGAATTAAAAACTGCTATATTTTGATAGATTGTAATAAACGCCAATTATCCGCAGAAATTTGAATAGACCACTTGCCTAATATTAATTCTGGTAGTTTATTCTGATACATATCGTCACTAACTCGATTTAGAATAAGCTCTTTATCAAATCCTGAACGAGTATGATGACTAAATTTAAGATTAAGTTTATCAGGTAAATCATAATCAGAATTTTTATCTAATCTCACTTTAATTAAATTATTGTCAAGGTTTAAAGTAGCCTGTAAACCAAGCTTGACTGCCATTTTATCACGTTCTAATACTAGATTAATTTCCAAGCCCTGTTTATAATAATCATCTACGACCAATCCATCATCGGAACTAATAGCCAATGAAATAGTAATCATGCCACCGATTACAGCAGAAGCAGGAAATAGAATCACCAACCACACAAATGGTTCACGATACCAAGGTTTTTTATTCATAAATTTTCAACTTGTTTTTAAGAAGTGTTTTGATTAAATCTTCACGGAGACCTGGATAATATCTTAATATAATTATTATTTTAATGCAACACTATAAATATACAATTTATCTAATTTAAAACGATATTATTTATATTTAAAATTCCTTTTTTATAATTTAAGTTACCCAAAAATATTCACCCAATAAAATTATTTCTTATAAAAATTCTTGAATTTTGTGTATTCTGATTCAAATTATATAACAATACCCTAAGTAGAATGAAAATTCTTAATCATATATTTTAATCAGCTTGGTTTGAATTAAATGCGCATTCCCCGCTATTTTATCGATGAATTAATGGCCAAAGTTGATATAGTTGAGTTAATTAATAGTTATATTCCATTACGCAAAACTGGTAAAAATTATACCGCTTGTTGTCCTTTTCATACCGAAAAAACCCCGTCTTTTACTGTCAGTTCTGAAAAGCAATTCTACCATTGTTTTGGTTGTGGAGCTTCTGGGTCAGCAATAGATTTTATGCTTAACTATGCTCGATTTGAGTTTGTAGAAGCAATCCAGGAAATCGCATCTAGGATTGGTATGGAAGTCGTATATGAACAAAATGATACTTCTCCTATTGATAATTCTATTGTTGATTTATATCAAATTATGCAACAAGTAGCTGCATATTATCGTCAGCAATTACGAGAATCTCAAACTGCTATTAATTATCTTAAAAAAAGAGGATTAACTGGTCAAATAGCTCGTGATTTTGGATTAGGCTATGCACCAGATGGTTGGGATAATTTATTAAAAAAATTTGGTACTAATGCTGAAACACGTAATAATTTATTAAAAACTGGTTTAATTACCCAAAATGATACTGGACAGCGTTATGATCGATTTCGGAATAGAATTATATTTCCAATTTTGGATCGACGTGGGCGAATAATTGCTTTTGGTGGTCGAGTTCTTGACCAAAGTAAGCCTAAATATCTTAATTCTCCAGAAACAACATTATTCCAAAAAGGTAGTGAATTATATGGCTGGCATTTAGCTCGTAAGCAGGGAGTTTTAAAAACTGTAATTGTAGTTGAAGGTTACATGGATGTTGTAGCCTTGGCGCAATATGGCATTCATTATGCTATAGCTACCCTAGGTACCGCTACCACTACGAAGCATTTGACATTTCTTTTCCGCAATGTGCCAGAAGTTATTTTTTGTTTTGATGGTGATGTTGCTGGACAAAAGGCTGCTTGGCGAGCTTTGGAAACTACCCTACCATTATTACAAGGAAATCGACAAATTCGCTTCATTTTTTTACCACAAGAACATGATCCTGACGGTTTAATACGTTTAGAAGGTACTCAAGCTTTTAATGATCGTATAGCACAAGCTACTCCATTATCAGAATTTCTATTCAATACATTACAACAGCAAGTTAATATGAGTAGTATTGATGGGCGAGCTAAATTAGTGGAATTAGCCAAACCATTAATTAACCAATTACCAGCTGGAGCTTATCAGGATTTGATGTTACAAGAATTGAGTAAATTAACTGGTTTAAATATTGTACCCAAACCGCAGTTTAAACAACCTGTGGATACTGGTTTTACAGATCTATCTTTAGTTAAACAAGCAATTGTTTATTTATTACATTATCCTGAATTAGTTAAATTGATAAAATATCCTGAAAAATTATCGTTTTTAAATCAAGATCATATAAAACTCTTATTAAACCTTATTGAATTCATCCAATTTCATCCTCAATTAAAGCTAGGAGCGATTTGTGAACATTGGAGAGGCACGGAACATGAATCAATGATTAATCTATTGGCTACAAAGAAAGCTCTTAGTTTTGAAAATATAGCTGAAATTATAGAAAACGAATTTATTAGTAAATTAAATAGTTTATATCAACCTTGTCAAGAACAACAAAGTATTGATTTTTTAACACAAATTAACTCAAAACTTGCCCAAATAACTCAGGAAAAGAATTAAGAGCTTCTTATCATATTACGCTATCCATTAACCGATAACAATCGACACAATTATGAACCAAGAACAACAGCAATCTCAACTTAAACTGCTTATCGCCAAAGGTAAAGGCCAAGGTTTTTTAACTTATCATGAAGTTAATGATCATTTGCCAGATGATATTATCGATCCAGAGCAAATCGAGAATATTGTAGATATGATCAATAATATGGGAATAGCTGTACATGAATTTGCTCCCAATGACGATGATTTAATGATTACTGATACTCCAATCGCCGATGAAGAAGATGCTACTGAAGAAGCTGTTGCAGCCTTAGCTAATGTAGATGGTGAATTTGGACGTACTACTGACCCAGTTCGTATGTATATGCGAGAAATGGGTAGCGTTGATTTATTGACGAGAGATGGTGAAATTCAAATAGCTAAACGGATTGAAGACGGTTTAACTCAGGTATTATCAGCATTAGCAACTCATCCAGATATTATTGCTGAATTTCTAAAGGGTTATGAGCGGGTAAAAATTGGTGAAATCAGAATGGCTGATATTATCACCGGTTTTAAAGATGGCTCTGAACATGGATTAAATGTAGGGATTACTGATGAATTTGATAATTCTCATAACAATATAATTATTGAAGAGCATGTAGTTGATTCTAAAGAAGTTTGTAAACATTTCAATCATTTATTTGAACTTTATGTCAATTTAACTCAAGTGGAAAGCTCTTCAGGAACGAAGTCAACTAAATATATACAATTACGTAAAGAACTGACAGACTGTTTTTTAAAATTTAAATTAATACCTAAGGTTATTGATGAATTATCCCAAAAATTACATGATAGTGTAGATTTAATTAAGGAACAAGAATACAAAATAAGGGATATTTGTGTTTATAAAGTTGGCATGACTAAAAAAGAATTCTTGTCATCTTTTAAAGATAATAGTACTAATCTACATTGGATACCTTCTTTATTAAATAGCAATAAATCATATGTAAATAACTTGAAAAAGCATCATAAAGTGCTAATGCGAATCCAAGAAAATTTAATTTTCATGGAAAAGCAAAGTCGTTTAAAGATTGCTGAAATTAAAGAAATTAACCGAAGAATGTCAGTCGGAGAAGCTAAGGCACGCCGAGCTAAACGAGAAATGATCGAAGCTAATTTACGGTTAGTTATTTCTATCGCAAAAAAATATACCAATCGTGGCTTGCAATTTCTTGATTTAATTCAAGAAGGTAATATTGGCTTGATGAAAGCAGTTGATAAATTTGAATATAAGCGAGGATATAAATTTTCTACTTATGCTACCTGGTGGATTCGGCAGGCTATCACTCGTTCAATAGCGGATCAAGCTCGAACTATTCGGATTCCAGTACATATGATTGAAACAATTAATAAGCTTAATCGTATATCTCGCAAAATACTACAAGAAAAAGGTTGTGATCCAACTCCAGAAGAATTAGCCGAACGGATGGAAATGTCGGAAGAAAAAGTCCGCAAAGTGCTGAAAATTGCCAAAGAACCTATTTCAATGGAAACTCCAATTGGAGATGATGACGATTCCCACTTAGGTGACTTTATTGAAGATACTAGTATTCAAGCTCCACTTGATTCCGCAACTTTTGAAGGTTTACGACGTGCGACTCAAGATATGTTATTGGGTTTAACTCCACGTGAAGCTAAAGTATTACGAATGCGATTTGGAATTGACATGAATACTGATCATACTTTGGAAGAAGTTGGTAAACAATTTGATGTTACTAGGGAGCGAATTCGACAAATTGAGGCTAAAGCTTTGCGTAAATTAAGACATCCTAGTTTTTCCGAACAGTTAAGAAGCTTTTTGGACTAGATATAAAACATAGGCCTGGTTGATAGAATTTAACCAGACCTAAATACCATGACAAAATTATAAGAAAAGTGTATAATAGCTTTAATTAATAACCTAACACTGTGTAATGAAAATATTGAAATAGCTGATATTTATGACCCACTAATCAAAGAAGCTATAAAAAAATAGTTCAATACTTTGGAATGGATTTTGTCAGATTCGTATTTGTATAATTTATCGTGTTTCGAATTTGGTTTATTATACATCATCTGTTGGCCATGCCCTGTTACAAGGTTTAAACCTAATTAACTATAATTCCAATGAAAGCAAAAATTTAGTAATTTTAATGTTCATAAATTCATATTTTTAATGGTTGTTGATACATAAGTCATATAATAACTATAGAATTTTTGAAAGTTTATAATTATTTACTTTCCAAAAGTCTCAATTCCTTCCCAATCATTAGGTACTTCAATTTGTTGCCAATGTTGACAACGTTCTAAGTAAATTTTAGCGACCTGATCATTAACATTAATCGATAATACTTGTTTAAAACAGGATATAGCTTTACTAAAAGATTTTTCACGATAATTAATTAAACCATTCTCAAAATCATTGCGTGTTTCATTTTTTAGTTTCGCTATGAACGGTGGATCAGCATCAAATACTTCATAAACAGTCACTGGTTCTGATTTACCTTTTACTTTAACTCGGTCAATAGTACGAATTGCATATTTTGATATATCATTTAACTGTAAATAAGTAGCTTCTGAAATCAGTAATGTGACACCACACTGTCATGCCTTCAATGCGTGATGCCATTACAGCATCGGAAAATAACAGTAACATCCATACGGTTTTCACCACCAACTGTACCAAGCATTAATCAACCAGTATTAAGTCCTATACCAAATAGCAATTGGTTTATAACTGGCTTTTTGTCTATCTTTATTATAGTCAACCAATTTTTTTTTAACATATCAACTGATGTTACGCAGTAGATTGTTTTAAAATCTACTGCGTAACATCAGTAAAGAACTTGTAGAAAAGTTATTATTAGAAAGAATATCCATAGCGGGTATTGCTCGTGTTCTTAATGTTTCAGAAAAATGGTTACATACATCAATGATAAATATAATAATATCGAAAGTTAAGATAACGCAAGGAAAGCTGGCTATACAATATGATGAAATGTGGTGTTGATAACAAATTTATATTGGATTTGGCTTGCAATAGATGTCTCAACAAGAGAAATAGTTGGTTGTCATATTGGCGACCGTAGTCAAAAAGGTGCTCAATGTTTATGGGATTCTTTGCCTGCTGTCTATCGACAATGTGCTGTTTCTTATACAGATTATTGGAACGTATATGCTTGTGTATTTCCTAGTACATAAAGCAGTTGGAAAAGAATCAGGAAAAACTAACTTATGTTGAAAGATTAAATAACACATTTAGACAACGAATTTCTCGTTTAGTAAGAAAAACACTTTCTTTTTCAAAAAAAGTTTACAATCATATTGGAGCTATTTGGGTAGAATTCTTTTATACATCATTACAATGATAACTTGAATACAGCCCCGTATAGCACTATTTTTACATGACTACCAAATATACATGTAGGATGGTGATGAGTTTACGGATTACATTAAGTAAACCTAATTTACCAGATGCAACTGATGTAATTAGTTCATCATTAACTACATAAAATCTATATATAGTCTGCGTAACTTCAGTTACGTTATAAAAAATTAATACCCCAAAATTAATAACAATTTTGAAAATACAGTTTGACATATCTTGGAGCAAGGAAGATTATGGAAAAAATTTTAATTGTAGATGACAATAATAGTTTAAGAAAAATGTTACGTCTTAATCTGGTTAAGGCTAAATATGAAACATTTGAAGCGGAAAATGGGACGACAGCTTTAAAACAAGTAAAAAATTGTATTCCTGATGTAATTTTACTGGATGTTATGATGCCAGGCATGACTGGTTTTGAAGTTTGTAAAGAATTACGCAATAATCCAAAAAATTCAGTAATTTATATAATTATGCTCACTGCTATGGCAGATAGTTCTGATAAAATAACTGGACTTGATATTGGAGCTGATGATTATCTGATAAAACCATTTGAAATTGAAGAGTTATTAGCTAGAATTCGAGTTGGAATTCGTAGTTGTCAAGATAAACGCCATGCAATTATGGATACTTTAACTCAATTATATAACAGACATTTTTTTGACGTACATCTTATCAAAGAGATAAATAGAGCGTTACGTTATCAACGCAAGTTATCATTAATTATGTTGGATATTGACCATTTTAAACAAGTTAATGACACTTATGGGCATGATGTTGGAGATTTAGTTTTGACAGAATTAGCTATAATTTTAAATGATCATTGCCGCCAAAGCGATATCCCTATTCGTTGGGGAGGGGAAGAATTTATAATTTTACTACCTGAGACAGATAAACAAGGGGCTAAAAAACTAGCAGAGAGGATTAGGTGTGCAATTGAAACTTATGATTTTACAATAGCCGGACATCAAACAGCTAGTTTTGGAGTTGCCATATTAGTAGATGATTATCAAACCTTAATTAAGCGTGCAGATGAGGCGCTTTATAAAGCTAAAGAAAATGGTAGAAATATTGTAATAATAGCAGATGATTAACTATCCATAAGTTAGGTGTAAAAATATGATTAAACGTATTATTGCAAGTATATTGAATATTATTATGATAATACCGGTTTATGCAGCACTTAGTGTAAACCCGGTAAATTTGCCTGTTTCTAATTTAGAAAGTGGTACTTATACAATTGAATTTGATGCACTTACAACAGAACATAGTATTAAATATTGCCTTGACATTACAATTGCCCAAGATTTTTATTATGAGATTATCTTGGATGGTGGTATTACTTGGGGACGCAATATTAATCCAGCAGCAATTGAGAATGCAACTCTAATTAATGATGGGAGACAAGATAGTAATACAGCTACATTTTTTATCCAAACTAATTCAGAACCAATGTTATTGGGAACTTGTCTAAATTTGGAAACAGAGTTAGTTATAAATATTCCGCCAGCTCCATTAAGTACAAAATTTACTATTACTACTATAATTAAAGACCCTATGTTAGGGGTTAATCTAAATACTCCACAAACAAAAAATTTAATAATATTAACAACATCTTGTGATAAAATAACGGAAATTCCTCAAGCTGAATGTGAAATCTTAGTTGAATTATACAATAATACTTATGGTAATAATTGGACTGACAGCTATAATAATAACTGGAATTTAACTAATACTCCATGTAGTTGGGATGGCGTAAGGTGTATTAATGAACATGTTATAGTGATTGAAAGACAAGCTAAAAATTTAACTGGTTCTTTGCCAGATTTAAGTGTTTTAACTGAGTTGCAGACCCTTGATTTAAAAGGTAATAAATTGGCTGGTTATATTCCAAGTATGAACAGCTTAACTAAATTACAGGTATTAATACTGAGTGGTGGTAATCAAATTATTGGTAGAATTCCCAAATTGGATACTTTGGTTAATTTGCAATGGATTGATTTAGCTAATAATCAATTGACTGGTAACATTCCTGATTTGGAAAATCTTAATAGTTTACGACATCTAAATTTAGCCAATAATAAATTAGAAGGCAGTATTCCAACTAGTTTAAAAAACTTAAATAATTTAGAATTGTTAAAACTAAATAATAATAGAATTAATGCTAATATCCCTGATTTAAGTAATCTAATTAAATTACAAACTATTTGGTTACAAAACAATCAACTAGAAGCAAATATCCCATCAATTGATAGTTTAATTAACTTAACCGATCTGGATTTAGGTTATAACAAGCTGATGGCAGATACAATTTCCCAAAAAGTTATTACCAGTCGGGATTCTGATTGGGCTGATACGCAAACCATCTTTCCAACAAACATCATTGCCACTGCTAAATCCACAACTAGTATTGAAATTAATTGGACAGCTATTAATTATATTGCCGATACTGGTTTTTATCAAATAAATTATTCGATTACTTCTGGTAATTATAATACTGCAATCAATACTAACAGTAAAACTGATACTAGTCTCATTATTGATGATTTATCTCCAGCAACCACTTATTATTTCACAATTACGACTGTAACTAAACCTCATGGCCAACAACAAAGTGAGTTAAACAGTACTAGTGAAGAGTTTACAGTAACAACTTTACCAAAAATTACCAATATTGTACCAGAAATTACCGTTGTAGATATTGACGCAAACACTATTGTTGATGGTGACAGGATTATTTTTGAAAATATTATATTAAACAGTGAATTTAGCAAAATTTTTACTATTATAAATAATGGTGATATTTCTGTTAATTTATCACAGTTAGAAATAACCGGAAATGATATATTTAAGATAAAAAAATACTTTGAACCAGTTATTGTAACGATTGAGAAAAACGAATCCACAACTTTCAGTATTAGTTTAGATACTAGTGAAACAGGTATTTTTACCGGGGAAATATTATTTCATTTTAGTAATGAAGATAATCCTTATAACTTTTTCATTACCAGTGAAATTATAATAGATGAAGTTGATGCAACTGATTGTACAGTGCAGAGCAATATTTTAAAAATCGAATGTCAAACTTTGCTAATTTTGTATGAAACAACTGATGGAAATAGTTGGAACGAGAATGCCAATTGGAATAAAACTAATAATCCTTGTGACTGGGTTGGGATTACTTGTGCCACTACTGGTAACTATGTTACAGCAATTGAATTACCAAGTAATAATTTGGTTGGAACTATTCCAGATTTAAGCTCATTGAAAAACTTACAAAAATTAGATTTGAGTTTTAATCAATTGACTGGCAATATACCTATCTCATTGAGTAGTTTAATTAATTTAACCAGTTTAAATTTAGACTACAATAAGCTTACTAGCCAAACCGAACCAAATTTATCAGCATTATTAAGCTCTTTTAATCCTGATTGGAATATAACTCAAACTGTTCCTCCCAATAATATTAGAATCAGTACTATATCTCCAACAACAGTATCTTTACAATGGACAGCAATCACTTATCAATTTGCTACTGGTAATTATTCAGTTAAATATGAAACTACTTCTGGTGGACCTTACGGCAATGTTAAAAAAATCATGGTGGTCAATAATGAACCAGAAAGTAATTACGCAGAAAAAGTAGATAATTTATTACCAGACACAGACTATTACTTTGTAGTAGAAACTAATACTAGTTCAAATGGCCATGTTTCAAACAGTGAACCCAGCTTAGAAGTTTTAGCTACAACTTTACCAAATATATTTTCCACTCCAGAACCAGATACTTTATTAGACATTGGTAGTAGCGAATTAGGTACACCTTCTACTGTTGTTAACATAACTATATTACAACCAGAAATTGAGATTACCGATATATCTATCGCTGCCGATGAAACCAATGATTTCACTGTTAGTAATAATTTTAATATTTTAACAGTTCAATGTATTCCATCTGAAATTGGAACTAGGGAAGGTATTTTGAAAATTAGTTATCTGGTTGATAAAGCGATTAAGACAGCTCAATATTTTTTAACCTGTACTGGAAAATCCACATTAAACTATACTTCTGATCCTGAACCAAATAGCACTCTAATTATGAGTTCTATCATAGCAACTCCTACAGCAACTTCTATAGAAATTTCCAATGCTGGCAATACAACTCTTGCAATAACAGAGATTATAGTTACCAATAATGAAGTATTTAAAATAGATAGTACTCCTTTTTTAGTTAATGACGAAGCATACCTATTAAGAATACAATGTATTCCAGTGCAAGAGGGCAAATATTCCGCTACTTTAACTTTAATTACTAATCTTTCCAAACCAATAACTTATGAATTAGAATGTATTGGAATACGAAATATTGTTGAACCGATTTATAATTCTATTCCTAAACCAGATGGCATTTTACAAATTGGCAACATTATTTTAGATACAGCTATTACCAAATCTATTATGATTTCCAATCAAGGAGGTGGCACTTTAACAATTGAAACTAGTACAATAACTGGTGATACAAGTTTCTCTATAGTTAGTGGAGAAGCACCTGTTGCAATAATTAATACAACCCATAATTTAGAAATACAATGTATTCCTAAACAAACTGGTAATCATACTGCGATTTTAACTTTAACTATTGCCAATCAAAAACCAGTATCTTATATCCTAGAATGTGTTGGAATAACCAAACAAACAGTAATATATTCTTCCGAACCTAAGCCAAATAGCATTATTGAAATTGGTAACACAACTGTAGAAAGCCCAATTATCACTACTATCAATATCGCAGAAATGGGTAACGAAACTCTTAATGTTATAAGCAATAGTATTGACAGTTCAACTAAAAAAGTATTTGCTATCATTGATGGTATGGCTCCATTTTCAATAGTTGATGGTGGCAATGAACACCTATTGGTTGTGCAATGTACTCCGGTTGAAATTACTAAATATACTGCCCAATTAATTTTACAAACTAATGATCCAATTAGAAATTTAGTTAAATATGATTTAACCTGTACTGGCATAGAAGGATTTAGTGTTACTGGAGAAATTAGAGTTAAATCTGGAAGATCGGGTACAGATATTAGTATAGATTCCCCAGAAATATTTAGCCTAATAGGTTGGATTAAACCATTTCCAAAACATATTGGACAATTAGTTGATATAATCGTTAATTATCATTGGAAAGCCTTTGATAACAATTCTTCACTAACTATTCCGGTTAAAATTAATAGCCAAGTGCAATTGCCAAAAGAACTGGAAATTATTTTATTTGAAGGTTCTCTTATTAATATGGCTGGATCATTTGAGGTTGAATTTGGTTATCAAACTAATGATCATGAAAATTTTATTGGTAAAATTGCTCAACTGGAAATCAAACCAAATCGTCCACCAACAGTAATTGAACTCGATATTAAGATTGATAATAAACTAATTGGTATTTTCAACACTATTGATAGTGATAATGCAGATCGATTTATTTACGGTTTAACTAATTCAAATCGTTATTTTCGGATTATAGGTAATGAATTGTATGTTACTAATTTAATGCCAAGATTTAAGGATATAAAACTTGTTAATAATGAATCTTTTGATAATATTTATCCAATTGAAGTTCAAACTACTGATATTAGTGGAGCTTACATTACCGAACAGTTTATTATTCAAGTTATCCCAATTATAAATCCGCCAGTAATTAATTTAACTAAACAATCAGTATTAGAGAATTATCAAGGTATTGTAGGGAGAATTTGGACTGATGGATTTGAATTTAAATTATTAGAAAATGAAAATTTTAGTTTGGATGACAAAGGAATCTTAAGAACTAAACGACCACTAGATTTTGAGACAAATCCAAGTCATAATATTACAATTCAAGGCATTAAAGAAAAAATATTTACAATAGATGTCATCAATGTACCTGATATCGATGTGCATGGTAAAATAATTAACAATATTACAGATTTTATAAAAATATCCGCTAACGATTTAGAAACAGTAACAATACAATTTATTCCAGATATAACTCATAGAAACCAAGAAGCAGATATATTAGCTGTGGCAGCATATACAATTAATCAGCAAACTAGATTTTTAGTACGAAATGATGATACTTGGCAAACATGGGATAGATTTACCTTACCAGAATTTACTCATCTAGTGTTAGAAGATGAACATGAGGTTGCATTATTTGATGCTGCCCAATTTACTGCTGGAGAATTACAAGTCTATATAGGCTATCGTTTAGATAATAAAGAACTTATCTATAATCCAAACCCAATTACTATTGAAATTAATAACTAACTTAAATTTAAACCAGAAAAATCATGGTATTGAATATGCAGGAGTTATTACTTAGTTAAATATTTATTAAAAAAAATGTATCATACTATTCGTTTATTTGAACTTGAATTTATTTCAGCAACTCATCATATAGAAGTTATCGATTATTTGTTAAATTATCAACATAGCCATGATTATAGTTCAAAATTACCATTTGTAATTACAGTTAATGCCGATCAATTAGTCAAATTAGAGCATTTGCCATATTTAAAATCCAAACTTAGTCAATCTATGTTTATATTTCCAGACGGACATCCCATTATTTGGTACAGCAAGTTAGCTCGCAAACCTCTACAAGCTCGATTAACAGGAAGTGATTTATTTCCATTGTTATGGAAAGAAGCTAAAGAAAATCAGCAAAAAATACTAGTAATCGTTAGTCATGCAAAAATCGGCATAAAATTACAAGAAGATTATGATAATATTAGTTATTATACTCCACCATTATTTGAAGTAAATTCAACTAAATTTGCTAAAGTTAGCCAAGATATTACTAATATAATTCTAGATTTTCAACCACAATTTGTAATTATTGGTTTAGGATTTCCCAAACAAGAATGGCTGGGCTTGTCTATTCATAAAAACCTGCAAAATAAATCATCACCATTATTTTTATTTTTAGGAGCTTCGGCTGAATTTTATGTTGGCATGAAAAAAAGAGCCCCTAAATTTTGGCAAAAAATTGGAATGGAATGGTTGCATAGATTTTCACAAGAACCAAAAAGATTGTGGAAAAGATATATCCTTGGTATCATACCTTTGTTAATTTTGTTTATTAAAGAACTAAAAAAATAGATTTTAAAATTAATAAACTAATTGTTCCAATAAGTATTTACTAGATACAATACAATTAATAACCAAAGTGTCAACAAATAACTTTAAACCTCGTGTTTTATTATCTGCTTATCAATGTGTTCCTAGAATGGAAGCAGTATCTCAAATCGGTTGGCAATGGTACTCTCGATTAGCTAGACGAGTACCAACTACTTTAGTAACCCACATTAGAAACCGTGATGACATCCTAAAAGCTGGAGCTCCTTTTGCTGATTCAAAGATCATATTTATCGATACCGAATGGTTTGCAAAACGATACTATAAATTAATTTGTAAGTTATTTCCTAATAGTGAACATGCTAGAGATTTATTATTTTCTCCAGATTTTTATTTATTTGATTGGTTGGCGATTAGACAATTAAAATCTCTTCAACGAGCAGGAACGAATTGGGATATCATACATTCTGTAACTCCAGTATCTCCCATGGCTTTTACCCGTTTGCACAAATTAAAAAAGCCAGTGATATTAGGTCCTTGGAATGGAGGGTTAAAAAATCCAACTACATTTCCAGAAATTATGCGAGAAGATTCTGGTTGGTTATACTCAGTACGTTATTTAGGTTTTTTGGTAAATATATTGTTTGGAACTACCAAGAACGCAACAACCATTCTAACCGCAACTGAGGCCACCTTAAAAACCATTCCAACCAGACATCACGATCATTGTAGATTTTTGATAGAAAATGGAGTAGATTTGGACATATTTACTCCAGCACCTTGGCCTGAACCACCTTCTGCTACTAATCCATTGAGTATTCTATTTGTAGCTCGTTTTCAGCCATTTAAAGGTTTGCCAATGTTATTAGAAGCTATAGCTCGTTTGCAACCTAAAATTCCAATAAAATTAACAGTAATAGGGGATGGAGTTTTACGAGAAAAATGGCATGACATAGCTAAAAAGTTAAATATAAATCAGCTGATAAATTGGATGGGACCAAGATTACCAGTAGAAATAGTTCAACAATTACATAGCTCTCATGTATTATGTTTACCTTCTGTGCGTGAATCTGGTGGAGCGGTACTGTTAGAAGCGATGGCTTGTGCTAGACCAGTTTTAACCATCAAATACGGTGGTCCAGCCGAAGTTGTAAATGATGAAGTCGGTTATGCAATTCCACCAGAAGGAGGAACATCAGCAGTGATAGATGCTTTAGTTAAAGCTTTACAAGATATTGTTATACATCCAACAGTATGGAAGAAAAGAGGAGAAATTGGAAGACAAAAAACAGTCCAACTTTATGGTTGGGAAGCTAAAATAGACCAAGCTTTAGAACTATATCAAGAATTGCTAGAAAATTAACGAAAAAATTAGATTTAATGGGTTTTAGTAACTGATGTTACGCAGAGAGCTTACAATATGTTAAAATATAACTAAAGATAACATACCTTAAAAAGACCAAAATGGATAAATTACTAGATAGGTTTCTTTGGGCCAGCAACAAACTTGTCTCATGTGTTGGAAGGAGAAATAAGTCATGATGAAATAACTC
>JASFYV010000329.1:0-5255 GCA_045046925.1 Candidatus Marithrix sp.
ACTGTTCGAAAGCAAGGCCATAATGTCTTCACCTCTTTACGTAAGTTATTTTCTCCTACTATTGTTGTTTCATAGCTATGGTAGGTAGTTACCTAATTTTAATAATGAATACTTCACAAATTTTTACTGTTGTATTTTTTGGTAAAGCAGGGTCTGGAAAAAGTAGTACTTTAAACAAAATGTTTGATTTAGAACTCAAAACTGATAGTGCTATGGCTTGTACTAAAGAACCAGAACCAATTATTTTATCTCGTATCACTCATAAAAAATTACCTTTAGAACAAGTTCGTGTAGTAGATATGCCGGGAATTGGTGAATCTTTGGAGGCTAATAAAATGTATATGCCTTTTTATGAAAAATGGATGCCATTTGCACATTCGTTAGTATGGGTAACGCAAGCTGATACAAGAGCATATAAGCGAGACCAAATATTTTTAGATAGTTTAATTCCATTGTTTCATTCATCACTACGTTTAACAATAGCACTGAATAAAGTAGATTGTCTAGGAGTTGATGCAGGAGAATCAGGATTTGATCCTAATTTGTGTGAACCTTCTCTAGCTCAACTAAAATTATTACCCGAAAAAATAGATAATGTTTACAGTATTTTTCAAGAAATTATTGAAGAACATTTTTCTTTTGAAACAACTGATGTAATACCGTACAGTGCTTTTTATAATTGGGGCATTCAAAACCTCATCACAAAAATATTAACTAGGAATTAGAAATGTTTGGATTTGGTAAAGATAACAAACCTTCACTAAGAGTAGTAGTTGCTTTAAATCAGGTGGATAAAATTGTCCCAAATGGTTGGGATGATAGATTAAATACTCCAACTGAGGAAGCTGAAAAACAAATTAAACGCCGTTGTCAAGATATTGCTAATAAGTTGTCTGGTTCTGTTATTGATAAATCTCAAATTGCGTATTACTCAGCTTTAAAACGCTACCGTTTGATACCTTTAATTGGTTCTATAACACGCTATGCTTTTGCTGGTTTTAAATTGGATCAAATTCAACCAGCAGACCCTTTTGAATTAGCTGACAAAGATGTTCAAGAATATGTTGCAGAACAACGTGCAGAACGTAGTAAAGGAAAATCTAAAGATGCCATGTCAAATGAGTTAATGTTTGAAGAATTAAAAAAACATTTATCTTTGGACGAACTTAATCAGGTTAAACAAAAATTTACTCAAGAAAATAAACGTCCACCTAAAGTTGCTATTTTTGGTAAAGCTGGTGTGGGTAAAACAACTACTGTCAATAGTTTGTTCAACGCCAATTGGAAAACTAGCCATACAATTGTTGGAACTACTCAAGCCCAGATGAAAGAATTTACGCTTGCAACCGGTGGTACTTTAGAGATAGTTGATTTACCCGGCTATGGTGTTAGTTTAAAAGAAGATCGTGAAAATGAGAAAATTTATCAGGAATTTATTCCTTCATGTGACCTAGTTTTACTAGTTCTGCAAGCAAATTCCAGAGATTTTTCTGATGATCAAGAAATGTTAACGAAGGTGGTGGAATGGCTTAAAAAGTCTCCTACACCAGAACGTTAAAGGAGTGTTATTTATGGGGAATTTAACGGCTTCAGAAAAACAACGTATTGTAAATGTACTAGATAATATGGATAGATCGAAACTACAGAGAGTTCTTGCTAGTGTAGAATCTTTTTCTAACTGGTTATCTGACAGCCTACATTCAATTTATGTGAAAGTAAAGGGTGTAATCTATTCTATGTGGGAATCAATGGTTTGTGCAATGGGTGATGTAATAGTTGCAGTTGGTGAAACAGCTTTCAAGGTTGGTAAATTAGTTGTAAAAAGTGATGCTGGCAAAGCAATTATTAGTGAAATTAAAAAATGGTAATGACAGTTTACGAAAGACAAAAAATTAAAAGAATGCTAACTAAAGTTGTGGAGTGGCTTAAAAAGTCTCCTGCACCAGAACGTTAAAGGAGTATATGATATGGCATTAACAGCATCAGAAAGACAAAGAATTAAAAGAATGTTAGATGATTTGGATAGCCATAGACGAAATAAAATACGAGCCAAAAGGGAAGCTTTAATGAATTGGCTTATGGGAATTGCAGAAATTATTATCAAAGAAATCACTAAAGAAGTATTACGTCATCTTGTCGATACATTCTTAAATAATTGATAATTATAATAGTATTTTAATGAGTATAATATGGAGAATTATTTATGGCTTTAACAGAATCAGAAAAACAATGTGTTATAAATGCATTAAATAAGATGGCACGTTCAACATTACAAAGAGTTCTTGATAGTATAGAATCCTTTGAAAATTGGTTGTATAATAAGCTATATTCTATCTATACAAAAGTAAAAAATTCAATAAGTTCCATGTGGAATTGGCTTTGTGGAATATTTTGAGTATAGAACATGGCATTAACTAGAGAAGAAAAAGAATATGTTATAGAAACTTTGGATAAAATGGACAGACAAAAGATAGAATTCTGTCCTCTACCAAATCTTTCTTTAATTGGTTAAGTGACGCATTCACATGGCTACTCAAGAAAGTTGCCGAGTGGGAATTACACCGTTTCTTTGATAAAATTGTAAATTTTTTTAGCTGACTATATTTTTAAGATGTAGCTCTGGTTACATTAGTCAGCTTCAACCCAAATCTCCGCCTTATTCCAATCCCCACCAGCCGCTACCAAATAAATCGTAGCCGCCCAAACCTGCAGAATCCACAACATAAAACTACATAATATAATTATATTTCTCATAAATTGTATTCTCTTTTAAAGTGTTTGAACAAGATTTAACAGATTAAAGGATAAAACCATTAAACCATTAAAACCTTTAAATATATTACACGAATTTTGAGATAAATTAAACTATTTAGATAATCCTGTCCATCCTTTAATCCATTAAATCATGTTCAAAATGTTTTACCAGTTCTTAAATCATCAACCATTTTAAAATGATTATCATGGGACTCATACTTGTATATTGTTAATAATCAACACCCATTCTAATGCTTGGGATGCGATTAAATTAGCAATATTTTAGACGCTGAGATTATATTTTTCTGCGTATCAGGCTGAATTAATACTTGCAATTAATGGGTAGAAAAGCCGTCCATAACAACTATCAGAATTTGCGACATCGGCTGGATTGGCTCCAGGATAAACCACTGTGACTTGGACTTTACTGGGTTTAAGTTGCGGAAAAGATTCTTTATTTAATCCACTTAATGAAGCAAAACCCAATGCGATAATAGCCATCATCAAGATATTACTGAGAGTTGGATGAGAAGCAAAGAATCATTTGGCAACTCCCAACGCATCTTGAGCTAATTGCAATTCATATTCGGTAGCTAAAATGGGTTTAAGTGGCAAGCCTTCAATCACTGGAATAACATCAGTAATGATAATTTTTTCACCAGCTTCAATACCTTGATTAATAACTACTAGTTGTCCTTGTTTATATAGAATATTTACTGGTCGAATCTCTAACTTATTATCATTTGTAGCAATATAAACCCGGCCTTGATGAATTGCTTTCCTTGGTACAACTAACATTTCTTGGGCTGGAGCAGAGAATTCAACCGCAACATACATACCTTTCAATAACGGTGGGCGTTTGCCCGGAATGACGTTTTCATACGGATTATTTACTTTCACTACTAAATCAATCATGTCACGGATTGGGTCAATGGATTCGCCGATGCGGATTAATTTACCTTGCCATTTTTCCACGTCATTGCTTACCAAATGCACGATTGCTTTTAATCGCATTTTATCCAGTATTTTTGACAGAGATTTCGGGTCTTGTAAATTTGAGCTGTGATGGCTTAATCCGATTAACAAAGGACGAAATTGACTAGTTGCTAATTGGGCATTAATTTCAACAGCTTGAGTACCTAATGCTTCAAATAATATGCTGCCAACTGAGGTAAATTCTCCCTTCTCCACCGATACATTACCAATCCGAGCATCAAACGGCAATTTAATTTCGGTACGTTCCAAGGTATCTTTGCTTTGTGCCAGTTGGGTTTTGGACTGTTCAATTTGGGATTTAGTTATAGCTTTACGGCTGGCATAGCTGGATAATTTACCTTGCAAATCCTCAACTTGCTGACGTAATTGCAAGACTTTTTGTTCTTCAGTATCCACCGCAGAACGGGAGATTACTTTCTTTTTCCAAATTTTAATTATCCGATTTAATTCTTTTTGTCCAACTTTTAAGTTTTCTTTGGATAGTTTTAATGAATTACGAGTAGCTTTTTCTTCAACTTCTAATTGTTTTAATGCTGATTTACTACCTGCTAATCCAGCTTTACTCTGTGCTAAAGAAAACTCAAAAGTTGTTGGTTCAATGCGTAAAACCACAGTTCCCTTTGCTAAACTACCACCCTTTTTTAATTTCGGATGTATATAACTGATTTTACCGCTGACCTCAGTTTTAGCTTTCAATAAAATTGCTGGTTCTACATTGCCATACGCTGTAGCACGAGTTCGGAAAGGGATTTTTTTAACTGTAATAACTTCTACTGTTTTAGTCGGAAATTGCAATACTTCATGTTCAATAGGTGGTTTGGATTTTACTTTATAAATTACTAAACCTACTGCCATGATAACGATTAATGGTAAAATAAATGCTGTTTTGAGGATTTTTTTCATGTTTTTAATAGCTGGACAGGTGGGAAAAATTATTGATAATTCTGTTAAAGATATTTGTCATATGTTGTTTATTATATAAAGTATAAATCCTTAACTTAATGGCATTGACCCGGCTCAATTCTGCTTCTTGAATGGCTTTGTTGGCAGAAAAATTAGCTATATGTATTTTTAGTTCATTAAGTTCTTTTTCTAGTAGTTCTATTGAATAAATCTCTAAAATTTCCATTTGCAAATTAGTTAATTGCGGTGCATTTATCATTGAATCTTCTTTTTGTAATTTGATTTAAAATAAATGTGTTTGGTAGGCAATTACCTGACTCGTTAAGTTTTAATATCAAAATGGGATTATAGTCTTTGGTTATAACTGATGTCAAGCTTGTATGTGGAATGCAATTTTACTGATTATAAACTTAAAGTTTTAGGAGAAACAGCAATTAGGGTATTATTTTCAAAATGGTCAAGTGAACGCAAAAAACAACCTGACTCAACAAAAATTCAGTTAGATATAGCAAAACCAGTATAAAATGATTAAATATTATAGAGAGTAAAAAGGTCATAGAACAATTGCTTTCGAATAGCCTTAGCTTGTGCCTATGTTCAAT
>JASFYV010000330.1:0-22230 GCA_045046925.1 Candidatus Marithrix sp.
AAGATGATGAAGTAACATTTTTTACACTTCGTAATGCTATCGTATTTTTTTTAGGTTTTTCTTGGAGTGGTTTAGCCTGTATTGATACAGATATTTCTATTTGGTGGGCAGTTTTAGTCGGCCTAATCATGGTGTTAATTAACTTCTTATTATTGCAAGGATTCGATAGTCTTAATGAAACTGGTAATTTAAATTTAGACAATGCTATTGGGAAACAAGCTATTGTTTCTATTCCTATTCCAGTTGGAGGCTGTGGTAAAGTCAACATATCTTTTCAAAGTCGTTTAGAAGAACTTGAAGCTGCTACTGAATATGTAGCAATTTCAAGAGGACAAACTGTAACAGTATTACGAATATCTAATAATAAACTTATTGTTAAAGCTTCTTAATAAACTATTTTACACTAATATATCAAGGAATTAAATTATGTTTACATCAACCTCTGTTTATATGATTGCAATACTTGCAATTGTTGCTTTAATGATATTTAGCACGATGATTCTCGCCATTCGTCGTTATAAAACTTGTCCTTCCAATAAAATATTAGTTAAATATGGTAAAGTTGGTACTGGCAGGTCAGCATTACCTATTCACGGTGGTGCAACTTTTGTGTGGCCGCTTATTCAACAGTATTCTTATCTGGATTTAACCCCAATTACCACCGATGTTCCACTAAAATCTGCTCTTTCAAAACAAAATATCCGTGTCAATGTACCTTCCAAATTTACCTTTGGTATTGGCACTACGGAAGAACTCATGAACAATGCAGCTATCCGGATATTAGGTCTTACTCCTAATGCTATTGAATCCATGGCTCAAGAAATTATTTTGGGTCAATTACGGGCCACTATTGCAACGATGGATATTGAAGAAATCAATGCAGATCGTGATACATTTGGCCAAAAAGTTATGGAAAATATTGAAGGAGAACTTAAAAAAATTGGACTACGACTAATTAATGTTAACATTGCTGATATTACCGATGAATCAGGCTATTTAAAAGCTTTGGGAGAGAAAGCTGCTGCTGAAGCGATTAATCGAGCTAAAGTTCAAGTTGCTCAACAAAATAGGGATGGTGAAACCGGTGCTGCAAATGCTAAACAAGAAGAACGGGTAAATGTTGCTGATGCTAATGCACGTGCTATTACTGGTGAAAATAAAGCTACAGTAGTTGAAGCTAATTCGCATGCAGAACGACGGGAAGCAGAAGCAGAAGCGAAAAGTCGTGGCGATGCGGCTGAAGCAGTTCAAACTGCTGCGGCTCAGGAAGCAGGTTATAAAGCAGAACAACAGTCTGAGACCGCACGTGCTGAACGAGAACGGGCAACTCAACAAGCCGATATTATGATACCAGCTGAAATTGCAAAAGCTAAACAAATTATTGATGCAGAAGCTCAAAAAGCTCAAATAATATTGGATGGACAAGGTAAAGGTGAAGCAATTAAAGCGGAGATGTCTGGGCAAGCCGATGGTATTTATGAGCAAATGGCTAAAAAAGCGGATGGTTTTAAAGAAATCGTTGTTGCTGCTGGTGGTGATCCAGATAAAGCGGCAACATTAATGATAGTTGAACAACTACCTAAAATTGTTGAAGCACAATCTATAGCTATTAGTAATATTAAGTTCGATAAAATTGTAGTTATGGACACAACAAATAGCGAACATTCAACAACTGCTAATTGGTTGTCCAATGTTACTAATATATTGCCACCTTTACATGAATTTGCCAATATGGCTGGAATAAAACTACCTGATATGCTTGGAAAAATTACTAAGTCTGAACAATCAAAAACTGATTCTTAAACTAGATTGATAGCCGGGTAGGGTGTGCAACACGATTTACCGTTGCCCACCAAATAACCATAAATTAATTCTAACTTTATATTGGAATTCGACATTCAATGGTTCAAGAATAACGTTAGATTTAAATAAGGAAACAAAAATGCAATCAATTATAATAAATATTGATAAATTGGTAGATAAAGTAACTTGGCTTTTAGAACATTTTAAAAATGATGGTTTAGAAATTATTTCAAAAGAAGATATGGATGATTTAAAATTATTAAAATCCACAAGAAATGAAGACACTGTTCCATTTGATGAATACATTAAAAATTAGCATTCATATTCGTAAAAGTGCTATAAAAGACCTAAAATAGATTGATAGTAAAAGAGAAAATCTATGTAAAAATTTTAGAGTTAAAGAAATTTCCAAATATTTCAAATGTGAAAAAATTGACAAATTTTGAGCCTGCATATCGCCTTAGAGTTGGAGATTACAGAATTTTGTTTGATGCTTCAGAAAATACAATTGAAATAGGTAGAATTTTACATAGAAAACATAGTTATAAAAATTAAACAAGGTAGGATCAGTGCAATGAAACCGACCAAAATTATAAATATAAAAATTAACTTATCATAATAATCAGTTATACTTAACTGATCCCACCAATTTTCTGGGTTATTTAGCTCTTAATTTTCCAGAAGTAGTGATGATTATTTAAAACATTAATATTTTAAATATTTACCACTACTTTGTTTGGAACTATCTAAAATAACCTGAGTTCGACATAATAATCATTAAATATCAACTTGATATAAGTACTTTTAGAAGTTTTTTTAAGGTTTTAGGTAAATTGTAATTTTTTTGGCCTAAAAAATGTTAAATTATCCATAATACGTTTGATTTTATGCTTTCTTATATCGAACTCAGGTTAAAATAATTAAAAATTTCAACAAAATTATTTAACTTTACCATTAACTTTTAATTTAACCAATTCAAAGTTTTCTAAACCTGTGTTATCTACTACTTTTACTAAAATTTGATGGTTACCAGTTTTAAATTTATAATTTTGTTTACCCTGTTTATCAATCATAATTTGAGCTTTAAAACCTTCTACTTCAATATAATTAAAATCCCAAGCGTAAAATTCAATACCAGCTTCTGATTCACCAATAGCAATAAATTCTATTTCACGTAATTTTTTATTATTTAAACCTAAATCCTTAAAACTCACAGTTAATTTTGGTTTTTTTGCAATGGGAATAATTTCTTCTACAGTTACAAGTTGGATTATTAGATTGTCTTGATTTTTTAAGCGAGCCACTTCTTGAATTGCTCCCTTACCAAAACTAAAAGCAATTATATAACCTATAATTTCATTATTTTGTTGATTTTCATCAAATAATTTTTTATCAAAGCGTTTACTAGCAGCAGTAAAATTATCAATTACATTACGACCAATATTATCCGAACGTTTAACTTGAATTGGTATACCATCACTAGTTTTACCATCTATTCCTTTATCGTTACGTTGTTTGGTATTTGGAATGCCGTTATATTGTTGAATAATCCAAGTTTCAAATTTGAAAGCATCCGAATAGCGGAGAGTATCGTAGTCGTATTTATGTAATTGTACAGTGAAAGGTTTGGAGAATAAGTCTTGTTGTTTTTGTAATCTGAGTTCTGAAACTTTAACCGCTTGGACAGATTGATCTATTCCTAACCATTGTCTATTTAATTTATCAGCAACAGCTATAGTTGTGCCTCCACCAAGAAATGGATCTAAAATTATATCATCTTCGTTGCTTGCCATTGAAATAATTCTTTCAAGGAGTTTTTCAGGTTTTTGGGTTGGATATCCTATACGTTCTTTTGCTTGTGATTGTATATTATTTATATCTGTCCACAAATTTCCTAACAATAATCCTTTAGAGATATCTAAATATCGTTTAAATCTTGGAGTGCCATTTTTAGTTATTTCAATTAAATTATTTTTATAAAGTAAATCTAATTTTTCTATACAATTCATAGATTTTGATTTATTTACACCAACTAATTTAATGACTGCTTCCTTATTTATTGACCAACTTCTACCTTTTGAAGCTGGATGATAACCTTTCCATTCTAAATCACTTTTATTAATTTTTGCTCCAGTTAAATTATCAGACATATATTTGCCTTTATCATCTTGATACCTATATGAATTTTCAATATATTTATCATCATAATAAGTATAAATGCTATTATAAGTATATTTTTCTGATTTTGAATAATACCAAATTGTGTCAGTTAAAACAGCAATTTTTTTCTTAGCGTCATTATGTGCATTTGTTCTTCTCCAAATAATACTTCCTTTAAAATTGTTTTCCCCAAAAATTTTATCTAAAATAAATACTTTGATATAAGCATCAGCATGCCAATCACAATGCAGAAAAATAGAACCAGTTGGTTTCAAAATACGGTGCATTTCCTCTACTCGTTCCTTCAACCACGCTATATAATGGTCAATTCCACCACTCCATCTATCCTGAAAACTACGAATCTCCCCTTCATCACCCCAAATTACCTCATAATTCCGATTTGAGAAAAACGGTGGATCAAGATAAATCAAATCCACTGATTCTGCCTCAAGAGATTTTAAAATTTCTAGATTATCTCCTAAGATTAGTTTATTCATTGATAAATTTACCTACCTTTAAAGTTGTGATCTAATTTTCACTTATTTTCTAAATCTTTTAAAATTATCTAATAATCTATTTTACCATTAATTTCTTTAACTTAATTATTTGTATTTCTTTGTATAATTTGAGTTAGATAATATCTTTTAACTTAAAAATTTCGTCATATTGAAGTTATTAGGTATAATTAATATTTGGTATCAATTATTTGGTATGACTACGGTCTATCAAATCTGAAAATTCTATATAACACATCGTTATAACATAAGCTAATATTTTAATATCAATTATGAATTTAACCTATACCTTAATAGGAGTTAGTGGTTTCGTAGCAGGTGCATTAGCACAATATATATTTTTAATATATTTATGGCCAAATCGGCATAAAACTTATATTTGGATATATAAATTTTACAATCATAAAAAATTAGGCGAGCCATGCAAAACTGATTTAGTGCTTGATCGAGATGGTTATAGTCTAGGTTATATTTATGAGCGTAAATGTGCGGCATGGGTTGCCTATATTATTTCTAAAGGTTCTATTGGAGTTGATGTTGAAAGAGATGATGGTTTTTATGCTGATAAAGATATACCAGCACCATATCGAGTAGAACCTGAAAATTTTAGAAATACTGGTTATGATAAAGGTCATCTCGCACCAAGTGCATCAATTGATTTTAGCCATAAAAGTAATGAACAAACTTTTGCTATGTCTAACATTGCCCTGCAACATCCAAAATTAAACCGACAAGTGTGGGGCAGTTTGGAGAATACTATTAGGAACTGGACTTGTAGTAAAGGCAAATTAATGATTATTGCTGGACCAATTTATTCTGATAGTCCAAAAAATATTAATAATATTCCACTTCCCGCTGCATTTTACAAAGTGGTGTATTCTTTTAAACATAATCGTAGTATAGGATTTATCTTTCCTAACGAAAATATCCGGGCTAATAAGCTATGGGATTATGTAATGTCAGTTAAGAATGTAGAAAAAGAAACTGGCCAAAAATTTTTTAGCAAACTTAGTAACAAAAAAAAGAAAGTCAAAGGAGAACTTGATGTAGCATGGTGGAAAAAAGATAAATAGTTCTTAAATAATACCTAAGTTTATACTAGTTTTTTTTGAGAAAAACCCAAGCAATAACTTTACAACTATATGTTGTAATACTAACCTCTAACTTTTAACGGACAAGTGCATGAAAAAATTAACCCTCGCTTTTTGTATTTTAACCCTTGGTAGTTCAGTTGTAATTGCAGATAGCGGTGATTCCGCAACTGGCAAAATTAAATCAGTAACTTGTGTTCCATGTCACGGTGCTGATGGTAATAGTAATATTAACCAAATTTGGCCTAAACTTGCTGGACAGCATGAAAATTATCTTGCCAAACAATTACAAGATTTTAAATCCAAAGCTCGTAATGAACCAACCATGGCTATGATGGCTGCACCATTAAGTGATCAGGACATGCTTGATTTAGCAGCTTATTTTAGTAGTCAAACTGCTAAAACTACCCCAGTTGACTCTAATTTAATAGAGCGTGGCGAAAGAATTTATCGTGGTGGTAATAAGGATGATGATGTACCTGCTTGTATAGCTTGTCATGGCATAAATGGTAAAGGTAATCCAATGGCTAATTACCCAACTGTTGCTGCTCAAAATGCTGGTTATATAGTTAAACAGTTAGAAGATTATAAAAATGATGTTCGTAATCCAGAAGGTGCAGCAGCAGTTATGAAAGATGTAGCTAAAAATATATCTGCTGATGATATGAAAGCTGTAGCTGCTTATATACAAAATATGCAGTAATTGTTAAAAAAGGCAATCATTTTTGGTTGTCTTTAACTCTAATTTAAAGGACAACATTTATGAGAATTTATACTAAGTTAGTTTTTATCTGTTTAATTCTGCTATTTCAAACTGCTGTTGCAGATAATGGTTATGAAGGTAAATATGAGTTAATAACCACACCACAGCAAACTTCTGCTCCTGAAGGTAAAGTTGAAGTAGTAGAATTATTTTGGTATACCTGCCCTCATTGTTATCGGTTTGATGAAAGCCATTTAAAAAACTGGAAGGCAAACAAGCCAAAAAATGTACATTTTATCCATATGCCAGCAGTTTTTGGTAGTAATGATCGGCGTTTACCATTGGCAAAAGCTTATTATGTAGCAGAAGCTTTAAAAGTTTCAGATAAAATTCATACTCCACTTTTTAAGGCTATACATGATGATAACCGTAACATGAATAGTAAGGAAGCCTTGCAAAGATTGTTTTCTAAACATGGTGTGAGTGTGGAAGATTTTAATGATACATATGATTCTTTTTGGGTAACTACTCAAATTAATCGTGCCAAAACTATGACTAAAGGTTATGGTATTGGTGGAGTTCCAGTAATTATTGTAGCTGGTAAGTATCGTTTAACTAGCGAAATGGCAAATGGCTATGATGAAATGATGAAAATTCTGGATTATTTAATTAAAAAAGAATTGGCTACTAAGTAAAATTTTTATTTCGCCGACTTTATTGGTATAGCTAAACGAGTATAAAATGGATACAAATAAATAGAATAACTATCTGTTTATATTGAAATTATTTTTAATATTTTTAACCGTTTTATACTAGGTTTGCTATAATATTAGTGAAGGATGAATTGCATCAATCGTGTATCGTGACTCGAAAGATGTAATTCGTAAACTCATTACATCCTACATATGAGTTAATTTTATATTTTAGGAAAGAATTATCTAAAGCTTGTTAATATCAGTGAGAATAATATGTCGAATTTCCTAATTACGCTTATTTTTTTAACTTCTACATCCCAGCTACCTATATTACAACCCCAAACCATTGAATTAGAAGAATTGACTGGAACTATAGTGCAGAAATCGTGGAGTAAATCTCAAGAAAGTTATTGTATTGGTGGCAGTAAATATTTTGTATTGCAATATGGAGATAATTTAACAATTACATTAAAGCATGTTGAAAATATTAAGGTATTTACTAATTTTATCGATAAACAAGTTATGCTTGAAGGTTATCAACAAACAACTATAATTTCTCCAAATGATCGTACTCCTGAAGGAGTTATTTCTCAAACTTTAGTAAATCCAGTGTCATGTGTTTTTTTTATGGTTCAAAATATAAAATAACTGAGAAATTATTGATTCAGATTTATAAATGATTAGGAATTATTTCCATTAATGCTGTAATTAACCTATCTATTTGTTTTTTAGTATGTAATGTAGATAAAGTAATTCTTAAACGAGCAGTTCCTTTAGGTACAGTTGGAGGACGGATTGCAGTAACTATAATCCCTTGTTTATATAATTCTTTGCTTACTGTTAATGCTGTTATAGAATCGCCCAAGATAATTGGTTGGATTGGAGTGCAGGATTCCATTAATGGTAAACTAGCTGCTTGTTCACGGAAATAAGTAATCAACTCTTGTAATTGTTTTTGTCGCCAGCTCTCTTCTATTATAATAGCCAAACTTTTCCGTACAGATTCTATTAATGCTGGAGGTAAAGCAGTTGTATAAATATAGCTACGAGCCGATTGAATTAATGTTTCAATCAATAATTCGCTACCAGCTATAAAAGCTCCAAACACTCCAAAGGCTTTCCCTAAAGTTCCCATTAATATCGGAACTTCTATAATTCCAAAGTTATATAATTCCACTGTTCCACGTCCAGTTTCACCAACTACTCCTAAACCATGAGCATCGTCTACCATAACCCAAGCATTATAAGCTTTAGCCAATTCTACGATTTTAGGTAAATTAGCAATCTTACCATCCATACTAAATACGCCATCAGTAATTATTAATTTATGATTAGCTATTGATTTAGTTAATAAATAAGCAAGTGTTTGCATATCTGAATAACGATACATTTTAGCTGAAGATAATTTTGCCGCATCAACTAAAGAAGCATGATTTAATCGATCTAAAAATACTGCATCATGTCGTCCTAGCAATGCAGTAATAACTCCAAGATTAGCCATATATCCAGTTGAAAATAATAATGTTCTTTCTCGCTTAGTATATAAAGCTAATTCCTGTTCAAGAGTTTGATGAGCTAAGGTATGTCCAGTTATTAAATGAGATGCACCACTGCCAATTCCATATTTTTCTGCACCATCTTGCCAAGCAATTTTTAATCGATTATCACTTGCTAAACCTAAATAGTCATTACTAGAAAAAGACAGATATGTTTGGCCATTTATCGATAAAATTGGAGATTGAATACTAGAATGGGTTTGGCGAACTCGATATAGATTATCTTGTTTACGCTGTTGTAATAAAGAATTTAGAAATTGCTGCATAATTTGTAACTAACTACCATGTACAATGCCATTAAGTTAAGGGCAGACACACAGGTCTGCCTCTACACAATATATTTCAATATTGTAGGGGCGAACCTATGTGTTCGCCCTGTTTAATTTAATGGTATTGACCTACCATGTATGGAGGTAATCCCTTGAGGTTATCTTAATTAATTTGTTTAACTAGAGGTTAGTAATCTGTCTGCGTAACATCAGTTAAATAATTATAATGTAACTAGAGTTATTGCTAACATTGATCCGAAAATAAGTGGCCAGAAAATTATCTTTGGAATTAAATTATCTTTATATGGAATAAATCCCCACCTAGATGACCATCCTACTGAGAATAAGAAAGTATTAAGTGCGACTAACAAAATCATTACATACATCAGAAAGTAAAAATATTCCATAAAAACAACCCCTGCTGCCGAAAATGATGAGCGTAATTGGATATGAGATAACATGACGACAAAAAATAATGAAGAGCAAGAACCAATAATTCCAGCAGTACTAGAACCAAATTTACTAGTTTTCTTTGGATCATTACTTACCATCATCACTAAAGCAAATAACAACATACCAACTACAAATAATGGGACAAAATTAATTATAAAGGCATTTTGAAATTTTCGTTTTAACACTACATTATAAGTTAAATTAGCAAACTTACGGTCTGTTTCTGGATATTTACCAACTCCAAAAGTTGTATCATAAGAAGCTATGCGATAATCAAAAAAAGTTTCTTCCCGTGACCAAGTACCTAATACAATCCCCTCATCAATCCCAAAAGTATCTTCTAAGCCTGTGGATTTATAAGAAGCAAAATCAGGGATTAAAATAACATTACGATTGAAAGTATTTGACCATAATTGTACCCAAATTGTCTTATGGTCGAATGGATAAGTCTTATATTCAAAAGATTGGCGTAATGTTACATCAAATTTCCAACCAATTACTTCATCATTACCAACTTTTTTTCTGTAAGCTTCTTGAATGGTAAAAGATACTGCATCAGCAAACACTACTCCACGTTCTTCTGGAGCAATAGTCTTATCATGTTTTTCTGGAGAAAATCTCTGCCAGGTAATACCGGTCAACCTAACATCATTGGAAGTTTCAAATTCAAGTGACTGAATATATATACCAGTAGGTATGCGAATAGTAGGCTCTACCAACCAATCATTAATCGGTTCCCAATTTTTACTTAGGTATTTTTGGGTTTCAACTCGATCTACTAATTGAGTAGGACTAAAATTATATTGGCTTTTATAAAACCATACAGTAATTAATGTTGCTATAAGCACAAATGTGATTAATACTGAAAAACTCCACCATGTTTTTTTAGCCATTATTAATAATCCTTCTAAAAAAGGTTGTTAAAAGAAAGTTACTATACTAAATAGTAGGACATTTTAACATATTTAAATTATTATTATAAATTTTATTATGTTCTATATTTAAAATATTTACTATTAGCTAATTATAATGAATAATCATTACCTATAGCACATTTTTTATGCAAAAATATACTATACTTTAAATTAGTATAATTCTGATATTATTAGAATATTATGGTAAATTATTATAGGATAATTTGTATGGGTAATCTCTTATGATTGCCATTAAGTTAAGCAGGGCGAATACATAGGTTCGCCCCTACCGATATTTAAATATATTGTGTAGGGGCAGACCTATGTGTCTGCCCTTATTGCGTCATGATTATATTATTATGCCCAATCATTTTCATGGAATAATCCAAATTTTAGATAAATTGCAGATATGTCAAGCAACGGTTGGGGATATTATTGGGGCATTTAAATCATTGGTTACTAATGAATATATCCATAATGTTAAACATAATGGTTGGCAACGATTTAATGGTAAATTATGGCAACGTAATTATTATGAACATATTATTCGTGATGAACAATCATATTTAAAAATTGCCAATTATATTGAAACCAACCCAATTAAATGGTAAAACGATACATATTACACATAATCGATGGGTAATCTCTTAATGTTGCCCAAATAACACACAAAATCCGTGGGGATAATCCTTTTATGTTTGCCCAAATCAATTATTACGCAGGCAACCACAAGGGATTGCCCCTACGAATTATATATTTTAGAGGATGCTGTTTACAGCATAAATAGCTATGTTTTATAAATCAATATGTTATAGTTTATTTATAATATTATTAATACCAATAGTATATGCTGCTGATATTACTGTTGATACTACTGATGATGAATTAAATTCTGATGGTGACTGTTCTTTACGAGAAGCTATCGAAACTGCCAATACTGATAATTCTATAGATAACTGTACTGCTGGTAGTGGGACTGATACGATTAACATATTAGCTGGGGAATATACACTCACTATTCCAGGTGATAATGAAGATGACAATGCCACTGGAGATTTAGATATTAAATCAGATTTGACTATAGAAGGAGCAGGCGCTGGTATTACTATTATCCAAGCTGGTACTACAAATACTGATGGTATCGACCGAGTATTACATATTAAAAATGGCACTGTAAATATTAAATATATTACTGTTAGATATGGTTTAGCTGATAATAGCAATGATATTAATGATAGAGGAGCTGGTATTTATAATGATGATATATTGATAATATATAGTAGTAGTTTTTATGAAAATAATGCAGGTGATAATGGTGGAGCTATCTTTAATACTGGAAATTTAACTATAAATAACAGTACTATATATAATAATACAGCTGATGGTTTTGGCGGTGGTATTCAAGGTGCGAGTGGTGGTTCAATAACACTAAATAATAGTACTATTTATGGTAACGAGAGTACTAACCGTGGTGGTGGAATGCGTATTGTTGGCGGTTCTTTAACTGTTAATAATACAATTGTTGCGGGTAATACCAGTACTGAAGGAAATGATTGTAGGAATGATATTTCAGGAACTTGGAATAATAGCATAGTTACTGATACCAATAATAATTGTAATGGTACATTAGTTAACAATATAAGCACAGTACTTGATACAACAGATTTAACTAGTAATGGAATTATAGACTCAGGTAGTAATGGAATTATAGACACCATAGAAATAAATGGAACCATTACTTTATTACCAGGTTCTACAGATGCCATTGATGCAGGCTCTAACTGTGAATCTATAGACCAACGTAATGTAAATCGTCCAGTTGATGGCGATGGTGATGGTAATAGTGATTGTGACATAGGTGCTGTAGAATACAGTCCACCAACCATAGATACTAATGCTGGTATATCTGTAGAAAGAGGCGACACTGTTATTATTACCAGCAGTGAACTTGCAGTTAGTGATGCTGAAGATACTGATGCTAATACATTAATTTTTACTATAACAGCTATACCAAGTAACGGCACACTGAAAAATGATACTGCCACATTATCTGATGACGACACATTTACTCAACAAGTTATTACTGATGATGAGTTTAATTATGTTCATAATGGTGGTTCAGATACTAGTGACAGTTTCACATTCACAGTTCATGATAGTTACAACGACATCACAACTGGAAAAACTTTTGATATAACTATTGATGATAATCCTGCACCTGAATTTAATAGTGGTTATCCACAATCCTCTAATATCGGTCAAACCAGCTTTGATCTAACCGTACAATTAAATGAAACCGGAACAGTTTATTATGTCGTACTTACTGATGGTGCAACAGCTCCAACCAATGCTGAAACTCAGGCTGGAACTGGTAGTGGTGGTAGTTCAGAAATAAATGGTTCTATTACTGTTGGTACAGCGGATACTGATATAAGTGAAACTATTAGCAGTTTAGATATTAATACCGAATATAATATTTATCTAGTTGCTGAAGATGATTTATATAATTTACAAAACAGCGTTACTTTATTGGAAGTTGGTACGGCACTCAATACTTATACTTTAACCACTGATACAGTTGGAAATGGTACGGTAGATGGTGGTGGTACTTTTGAAGAAAATAGTGATATTACCCTAACAGCAAATGCAGATAGCGATTCAGCTTTCAGTAGTTGGTCGGGAGATTGCTCTGGTTCATCCGCAAGTATTACAGTAGCATTAACAAGCGATCTGAGCTGTACTGCAAACTTTGCCATTGCTTATACCTTAACAGTACAATCTAGTGGCTCTGGTACAGTGAGTGGTGGTGGGACTTATGCTGATGGTAGTACTGCAAGTATAAGTGCTAACCCAAGTTCAGGCTATGAATTCAGCAGTTGGTCAACCGGTTGTTCCAGCTCATTTACCATAACAGGAGACAAAACCTGTACTGCAACCTTCACAAAAAAAGATACAGCTCCACCAACTCCAACCGAACCTCCATTGCCACAAACTATGAAATTATTCGTAGAATTAGCCGGTAGCGGAACTGGTGTTTTTGAATTAAGCCCAAGTCCAAAAGAAAAACTATGTGCTACTGATGAACCAGAAAAATGTCAATATCTTTACAACACAGCTACCAGAGTAACTATCACCGCCATTGCAGATAAAAACTCAATTTTTGAATATTGGAGTGGCAATAGTAGTTGTAGAAAAGGCAGCCAAACTGAAACTGGTGGCGAAGTAGATATCTATCTAATATCAAGCCTAACCTGTAATTTAAACTTTAAACTTAAACCTCAAAAATTGATGCTGAACTATGAAGGAGAAGGCAATGGCACAGTTAAAGTCTCTCCAGATAGAGGTACAGAAACCAGTTGTTCACAAGATAGATGTATCATTTTTGATGGAACTAAAGACATTACTTTAACTCCAGAACCAGACCCATATTCCCAGTTTGATGAATGGACTGGCCATGAGGATTGTATTGATGATAGTGAAATAGCCCAGTTAGAACTTACCAGCAATAAACTTTGTAATGCTCATTTTTCCTTATTACCAACTTACCAAGTAACCGTGAATAACACTGGTAGTGGAATTGGAACTATAGTACAAGAACCAACTGGTAAAAACTGTGAAGCTGACACTTGTGAATATGCTGAAGGCAATGAGGTTATTTTAACTGCTCAACCAGATGCAATAAGTTCTACATTTGCGGGCTGGAATGAAGATTGTGGAAATGGTTATTTAACTATCACGACTGACACAGCTTGTACTGCAACCTTCATGCAGAAACCAACTTATCAAATGTCATTACAAACTAATGGGGATGGCAACATAACTGTAACTCCCCCACCACCAATTGATGGGAAATATTTTGAAGGTCAAATTGTAACTCTTATCCCAGAATTAGGTGTTAATACCAAAGGAGTTGCATTTATTGGTGACTGTGATAGCGACAAGATAGTCATGAACTCTGATAAAAGCTGCTTGGTTAAATTCACCGAACAAGAAACTCAGCCAGTTGATCCATTAGAGCCTTATACTTTGCATTTAATTATAGATGGAGCAAATGGAACTATACTGATAAATACAATATCTGAGCAAACGGTATGCAATGGTTATTGTGCTAATAACTATGCTGGTAATTCATTAATAAGTTTAATGATTCAACCAAATCCAAATGCTAGATTTACTGGTTGGAGCAAAGACTGTATTGGTGGCCAGATTATCATGGATGCGACTAAAGCTTGTACCGCAACTTTTGCTCCTATTTATACCCTAACCATTGCTAAACAAGGTACTGGCAATGGAACTATTACTAGTGATAGTGGTATCAATTGTGGTGAACATTGTCAAACGGCACATGAAATTGCTGATTTGGTTAATCTAACTATTACTCCTGACCCAGATTCAACTTTTATAGGTTGGAATAGTAGCTGTATAGATGGTCAAGTTACTATAAATTCTAGCAAAATATGTACGGCAACTTTCACTGCTAAACCAGCTTATAAATTAACCGTTGCTATCGAAGGAGTTGGTAAAGGTAAGATAGAAAGCAATCCGATTGGTATTAATTGTGGCATAACCTGCGAAGCTAATTTTTTACAAGAAGAAGTTCCAACAGTAGTTCAACTAATACCTTATGCCAGCCCAGGCTCAATCTTTAAAAATTGGTCTTGTGATGAGGAGATTGACAGTGGAATTAAAGCAGTTGTTATGGATGGAGACAAACATTGTACTGCTGTTTTTGATTCTTACGGAACTATCCAATTTGCTGAAAATATTTCACTTGAGGTAAATGAAGAAGCTAATTCTATTTCATTACCAGTTAATCGTTTGGATGGAGTTCTTGGTGAAGTATCAGTTGCTTATAAAACTACAAATGCCGGAGCTACAAGTGAAGATTATATAACTCAACAAGGAACTTTAACTTGGTTAGCAGATCAAAATAACACTCAATTTATTACCATTCCTATTTTAGCCGATAAGCTTGCTGAACCAGATGAAACTTTCATAGTAACTTTATTAGAACCAACTGGAAATGCTGTGTTAGGTACGCCACATCAGCTAGAAATTACTATCAATGATGTGCCTTGGCAAAGTTATATCCAGTTTGCAATGCTAGAATATGAAGTTAATGAAAGTGAAGGCATGATTAGATTAATAGCCACTAGAGCTGGCAGCAGTAAATGGCCAATTGAAGTTGCGATTCGGACTGAAAATGGTACAGCTACTGAAGATGATTACCAAATGCTAGAGAATATCCTGACTTGGGCTAGTGGAGATATGGAGCCAAAATATGTTGATATCAATATTATCCAAGATGTTTTAGAAGAAACCAAAGAATACTTCTTCATAGCGATAGATAAAATTGCTGATAAAACTGAAGGTTTGCAACTTGATCCAGATAAAATCGTAGCAGTGGTAACGATCTTTGATACTCCACCAACAGGTAGCTTGGAATTTGATAGAAATAGCTATGATGTTAGAGAGACTGAAACCAATATTGAAGTGCAAGTTAATCGAGTTGGTGGTGTGAGTGGAGATATTTCAGTTCAATATGCAACTCAAGCTGGAACTTATCTTGATGCTGCTAAAGTTAACCAAGATTTTGCCGCTACTGCTGGAACTTTAACTTGGACTGATGGTGAAACTACTGCCAAAACAATTCTGATACCAATATTGTTGGATAATGTTAAAGAAAATTCTGAACTATTTGTTGTTGAATTATCTCAACCTACAGGTGGTTCTGCTTTAGGAGTACAAAATACTACTATCATTGAAATTGCCGATATGACTGGTGCTAGTCCTAGCTCTGGTGATGATGAAATTAATTATCCAGGGATTTTGCAGTTTAGTAAAACCGATTATACAGTACAAGAAGGTGATGATGAAGCAATTATAACCGTAGAACGTGTTGGAGGCCAGCATGGTGAAGTTAAAGTTCAATATCAAACTCAGGATGATCTTACTGACATTGTAGATATTATCTATGAATCAACCAGTGGTGAATTAGTTTGGGCTGATGGTGATTCTGAGGCTAAATATTTTATTATTAATCTGTTTGACAATGATTTTATCGGAACTGATCATGTAGTGCAGGTAAAACTATTTGATGCAACTGGTGGAACTATCATTGAACGTGATGAAACAATAGTAAATATCCAAGATGATGATAAAGCTGTTTTTGTCTTATCAGCCGATGCTTATGCAAACTATGAAGGCAAAGAAGTTATTATTGGAATTTATCGACAAGGTAATAATTTGATTAGTAAAGTTTCCCTAGATTATGAAGTTAAAGCTAACACTGCTGTAGTTGAGGAAGATTATACTGTAATCGCTAAAACTCTAGTGTGGGAAAGCGGCGATGTTACTAAAAAAGAAGTTAAAATTCCTCTAATATTTGATAGATTAGAAGAAGGCAATGAAACTTTCTATTTTAATCTCACTGAAGCTAGTAATAGCGCCACTATTGGGCTACCTAATACTGCTGTAGTTACCATTGTTGAAACTGATCCAGAGGATTGTAAACCAGTTCCAACTAGTAACCGAAGAAAAGTTAGGCAGTCAGTGAATTGCTATTTACAAAGTGAATCAGAAGTAATAATAACTGATTTGTTGGTTGAAGAATACGGTACTGTTGATGGTGGAATTTTACAAGGTAATATCCAAAATTCTGGCCTAATTCAAAATGTAACTCTAGCTGCTGGAACTATTATAGAAGGTGGTAGCATAGCTGGTACTATTATTGGCATACCTGATAATAAAGCTATTCTGACCAATGTAAAAATTGAAGCTGGTACTAGCCTTAGTAATGTTGTGATTAGTTCTGATGTAATGTTTGATCCTGATAGTATTGGTTTAGGTATTGGAGTGTTATTTGAAGATAATAGTTTGATTCCAAATGGTATTCGTTTAGAACCAATCCTAGGTTATATGCCTATAGCTCCAATATTTGAACGCCAAGTTGTAATTTTAACCACTGATGTTTTATATAACGGTAATCGCAATGGAATTTTAGGAATAATGAATGCGTTAGCTGAATCTAATGCTAAAAAAATTAAGCTTGGTAAAATGAAACAGCATAGTGAATATGGCTATTTGTATTCTTATATTGGTGAAAAACGTTACGCAATATTACCAATGCGAGTGGAACATATATTACGCACTCAAGTTAATGATTTGATTTCTCAAGAGTTGATTGTAGGCCTTGATAATAAATTAACTTTTATAACTCATCTAGGACGGAAAATAATAACTCAACCAGTAATTCAAGCACCAGATTTTTTTAATGAAGAATTATTAGCTTTAGGACTTGAACCAGCTATTATGCTAGAAAATGGTAATATTCAAGTAAATACAGCTAATAGTTATTTTTACCAAGCTAGAGCCAGTTTAACTGCTACTATTACTGATAATTCTCTGGGATTACATACGGATAACTTACCAATCAGTTTAATATTTACCGATAGCAATCTAAAACGACAACAGTTTATCTATCCTACAGCTGCTGACACTGAAACATTGGATGCTCTACCAAATACTAAATTGACTTATGAAGGTATATTGACAGTACAAATTGAAAATCGTACTTATACTGGTTTATTGGACTATGTAGTTACGAAAGGCAAATCTAATAAATTATCTATCCAAGATATTGGTGATGTTAATGATGATAATTGTTCTGATTATCAATTAAACTATCCGAACGGCAATAGCCAAATTATTTTCTGCACTCCATAAGCCCGCCATACTTGGTCAGGTTACATTTAGCTAACTTGACCATTCAATTATTTAACTTTAAAAACTCAAAACCAATCATATTAACCATTTTGATGGGTAACCACAAGGGATTACCCCTACAAATCATCATATTATGTAGGGGCAATCCGGTTGCCCTTTCTAAAAATGTTGGGTAACCACAAGGGATTTACCCCTACATCATATTGCGTAGTTGGGTAACCACAAGGGATTACCCCTACATCATATTGCGTAGGGGCATCCTTTATGGTTGCCCGTTATAATTTTCAGCTAAGAAAAAATTATGAGCTTATATCGTTGGATTGCGTTAATGGGTTTCAGTACAATTTTGGCTAGGGTTGCTAAACCGTCAAAGCAATTTGTACCTGGTTTTAAAAATATCATAGAAATCAAACATTCAATTCCGGGTAGAATTCGTTTCGTCATCCCAAAATTAAAAAATATTGGCATTGCAGAAGTATTTCTGACAGAACAGTTGCAAAAATTAGAAGCAATTGAAGATGTTAAAATCAATACTATAACTGGCAGTTTATTAATAAAATTTGATCCCAAGTTAGACCCGGATATATTGATTGTAGCATTATTGAAATTGCTTGATTTAGAAAAACATATAAAGCAGAATCCAACTTCACTTATTGGTGGCGAACTTGGTAAAATCGGTGTAGCATTAAACCGGGCTGTATATGAACAGAGCAATGGTTTACTAGATGCCAAAACTGGACTCAGTCTATTGCTAGTTACCTATGGAGCTTACCAACTTATACGTCGTAGCTCTGCACCAGGAGGGTTAAATTTTTTGTGGTGGGCGTACACAAATCTATAAATTATGTCTAACAAACCTCTATTAAAATGTGAGATATTACATCGACTACCTGGTAGATTACGGATTGGTTGCGAAGGCTTGTTTTATTTGGATGAAGAGCAAGAACAGTTATTGCGACAGCTACAAAATATTGCTTCGATAGAATCAGCCAAAGTAAATATTCTGACCAAAAATATTCTCATTTATCATGACCAAACTGTTACAGAATCTATACTTGAAATAGTTGAATCTGTTATAACCTCTTTTTCTTTGACTGTATACAAAAAAGCTCGAGCAGCTCAAAATAAGTCATTGGTGGCAGAAAGAGATTTGCATGATGAACCTCTATCGACAACAGTGAAAAGAATAGCAATTACTTCGGCAATTTTAATCTATGCTTTTTGGAAAGCTAAAATACCAGCTACTACATTGGCTGGTCGTTTTCTCACCATTCCAGCTCTCAGTGTCATAGCTTTATCATTACCAATGTTCAAAAGTGGTTTTAATTCACTGCGGATATCGCATCGACCCAATGCTGATGCACTTAGTTCTACTGCGATAATAGCAAGCATTATAACTGGACGAGATATTTCTGCCTTAACCATAATTTTATTGCATGATACAGCCGAACTGATTACTGGTTATACCATGAATCGGACTCGGAATGCTATTAGACAAATGGTAAGCCTTGGGGAAGAATATGCTTGGCGATTGAATGAAACAGGAGGGGTTGATAAAGTTCAAGTTAGTTCTCTTCGTGTTGACGATTCAGTGGTAGTACATACTGGGGATAAAATTAGTGTGGATGGGATGGTTATTGCTGGAGAAGCTGTCATTGATCAAGCTCCAATAACTGGTGAATTTTTGCCGATTATTAAAAAAGCAGATGACCATGTGTTTGCTGGGACAATCGTGGTAAATGGTACTATTACTATTAAAACCGAAAAAGTAGGTGATCAAACGGCAGTCGCTAGAATTGTTCATTTAGTGGAAGAAGCACCAGATAAAAAAGCTGCTATTCAAGCTTATGCCGATCGTTTTTCAGCTCAACTAATTCCATTGAACTTCTTATTAGCAGGCATTGTATTCATAGCTACGAAAAGTCCAGTTCGAGCTTTAAACATGCTAATTATCGACTTCTCTTGTGGTATGCGATTATCAACTGCCGCTGCATTGTCTTCCGCAATTAATACCGCAGCTAGAAATGGAGTATTAATCAAAGGTGGTAACTATTTAGAAACTTTAGCAGAAGCCGATACTTTAATTTTAGACAAAACTGGCACTATTACCAAAGGTAAACCCACAGTTGTTAGCATTATTCCAGCTGATAAATCCATAAGTTCCAATGACATTATCAAATTAGCCGCTGCCGCAGAAAAGACTTCTACTCATCCGATGGCAACAGCTATTTTGAACAAAGTTAATAGTCTTGGTTGTGAAATACCACAGGCTTCTGATACTAAAGTAATCGTTGCTAGGGGAATTGAAGCTAATGTGGTTGATAGTATAGTTCGAGTAGGCAATAAACGTTTCATGCTCGAAAATAATATTGAGCTTGCTACGATTCATGAGAAAGCAACCGCACTTTCTGTAGCTGGGGAACAGATAGTTTATGTAGCAAGTGATAAAAATATTTTAGGTGTTATCGGAATCCACGATCCAGTCCGTGATAATATGAAAAAATCTTTGAATCGACTGCGACAATCTGGAATAGATGATGTTATATTATTAACCGGAGATTTAGAACATCAAGCAGAAATTATTGCCAACCGAATGGCTTTGGATCGATTTGAATCGGAATTATTGCCGGAAGATAAAGTTCGGTTTGTGCTGCAATTACAAGCAGAAGGTTCTAATGTGGTAATGGTAGGTGATGGAATTAATGATGCACCAGCTCTTGCTTATGCCAATGTTGGGGTAGCACTTGGTGGTACTCGAACTGATTTAGCAATGGAAGCAGCTGACATAACTATTATTGGAGATGATCCTATGTTGTTGCCAGCAACGGTTAATTTATCCAAGAAAACTATGAAGATAATCCGGCAAAATTTCGCTACTACAATTGGAGTAAATATTACTGGATTAGTGTTGGCATCCATTGGTGTATTGCCAGTCTTTTGGGGAGCAATTATCCATAATTCTAGTACTATTTTAGTGGTTGCTAATTCCTTACGATTACTATCACATGATATTAATAAAAAGGCGAATTACTAATGGAAAAACCTTCAATTACCATTTTGCATAAGCTGTCTTTTCGGGTACGGATTAAATTTTCTTGGCCTCCAAAAGATATGCAGGAAATTGAACAAGTGGTAATGGAACATGCAGGAATTCGCTCGATAAATTATAATGCTATCACTAAAACTGCTTTAATCTATTTTAATCCACTAGAGGTAGCACTGCAAGAAATAATTATCCGAATTGCTGTGGCTTTATCAAAGGAATATGGGTTGATTCCAATCAGAATTTTGGAAAAACCCAAAGCAAAATATATTTCTCCATTAATGATCACATCTGGAATTTGTATTGGAGTTGGTTCATTAATCTCGCTTATTAATCCAGGTGTTCAGATAGCAAAGTTATTAAATTGGGCAATCGTTGGAACTACTGTTAGTGCTGTTGCTGAACATGCTTGGCTAGACTTAAAAAGGAAAGGAGTTTTTGACCCAGAAGTATTATCTGTAGTATATTTGCTCAGTTCAACTCATGGATCAATTAAATCTGGAGCATTAACTTGGATTGCAACTTTTGGCCGTCATTTATTAGTATCAGACCAAAAAGGGATTGAATTACAAGTATTTGAAGTGATGGATGCCAAAGCTGGAGTAAATTTTTATGATGTTATTATTTCCCAAGATAAAACTATTTCTAATATAGGTGACCTTATGAGATTGGTTTCCATGAATTTTGCTAAGACTAATACAGGAAAAGGTAATTTATTTAATTTAAGCAAGATAGTTTCCGAAAAACATGGGCAAATATTAGAAGGTATTGGTACTGAAAAGAATGGTATTATTTTAAGAATGGGTGATTGAGTAGTAATTCTTAATTATGAATGCTTAATTCTTAATTAAATTCAAAAAAAAATTAATCACTTATACTAGGTTACAGCTTGTAACCAACCATTAGTCTAATGTCATTAAGGGCAACAGGTCTGCCCCTACAAAATATATTTCAATATGGTAGGGGCGAACCTATGTGTTCGCCCTGCTTAATGTAAAGGGCAGACACACAGGTCTTGCCCCTACAAAATATATTTCAATATGGTAGGGGCGAACCTATGTGTTCGCCCTGCTTAATGTAAAGAGCAGACACACAGGTCTGCCCCTACAAAATATATTTCAATATGGTAGGGCGAATCTATGTGTTCGCCCTGCTTAATGTAAAGGGCAGACACACAGGTCTGCCCCTACAAAATATATTTCAATATTATGGTAGGGGCGAATCTATGTGTTCGCCCTGCTTAATGTAAAGGGCAGACACACAGGTCTGCCCCTACAAAATATATTTCAATATTATGGTAGGG
>JASFYV010000331.1:0-8757 GCA_045046925.1 Candidatus Marithrix sp.
TATTTTAACCCAACGTTTCGCTTAATTTTTAGTCTAATTTCTTTGGAATAATCTGACATTTTATCTAGGATTTAACTGTCGAAGCCCACTGCCTGAATTCATCATAGCGATAAAAAAGATAAACCAAAATACTTTTTTCATAAATTTTCCAAATATTTAAAATAAATTTAAGCAAACTCAAATATAAGGCAAAATATATACTATTACAACTAAATTAACTTAAAGTGTTGTTTTTTATTTTAATATTTAAAAATCAAATTTCCATATTTTGGAAAAATTCCAGAATATGGAATTTTAATAACCTTAAATTAGATATGATAAGAAGGTGTAAAATATTACTTTTTAGAATAAATATTTTTTTTGTTCCAAAAGCATCTGACATGCCATTGCAGAAGGAAAAGTATTAAGATAAGCAATATTACACAAAATATATTTATTTATCAAAAAATTGGACAATTTCTAAAATTAAGTGTATTAAAAAATGCCGTACTTTTAGTATAAAAATATATCTATAAATATAGATTTGGTTTATGAAGTTGGCATCGGCATGGTAGGTAGTTAAGAATTATCTGCCACGTAAAAATAAGTTATCTAATTCTTTTAAATCTAATTCTATCCAAGTTGGTCGACCGTGATTACATTGATTGCTACGTTCAGTTTTTTCCATATCTCGCAATAAACTATTCATCTCATTGATTGTTAAATGGCGATTAGCTCGGACTGAATTATGACATGCCGAAGTAGCTAAGACTTCTAGTTCATGTTCTTGCAATCGAGAACTAGTTTCAAATTGTGATAAATCTGCTAATACATCATGAATCAATTTGGCAATATCTACATCAGCTAATAAACTAGGAACTTGACGTATAGCTAATGCTTCCAATCCAGTTCTATTAATTTCAAAACCCAATTTTTCAAATAATTCCAAATATCGTTCAGCTTGTTCAGCTTCATTTTCACTAACTGTAATCGTAATTGGGACTAATAAAACTTGAGCATTTACATCCTGCAATTTCCAAGCAAGTTTTAATTTTTCATAGGTAATTCGTTCATGAGCAGCGTGCATATCAACTAGTATTAAGCCATTCTCATTTTCGGCTAAGATATAAATTCCATGCAATTGAGCAAGTGCATAACCTAATGGTGGAATTGGTTCATCAATAACTTTACTATAAGATAACTCTGGTTGTAAAGCCTGATAGATTTGGTTAGTTTCGTTAATTTGTGTGGCGGATGGAACAGAATTTAGTGAATAATTTGGAGTTCGAGTTGGTTCAGTTGAAAAGTTTTGTGGTAATGCTTCATTTTGATCGTTAGGCGAAGTTTTGGCTAAATAATCTTCTAAAGTTGTTACTAAGAAACCATGCACTAAACCAGTTTGTACAAACCGTACTTCATTTTTAGTCGGATGCACATTGACATCTATTTCACTAGGAGAAATTGTTAAATACAACACATAACCAGGATAGCGACCAGAATATAATACATCTTCATAAGCTTGACGTATCGCATGGTTAATTAACTTATCTTTTATAATTCGACCATTTACAAAAAAATATTGCATATCAGGTTGACTGCGAGAGTATGTTGGTAGAGTAATCCAGCCGGACAATTTTATTTCACCAGCATCTTTATCAATTTTTAATACATGTTCAATAAAATCTGGACCGCATAACATTGCTATTCTTTGTAACTGTTCAGCTTCAGTAGATGCTTTTTTCAGAGTCATCAATGTTTTACGATTGTGAGTTAATTTAAAACTAACATCAAATCTACTTAACGCCAAACGTTTAATAGTTTCATTGATATGATTAAATTCAGTTTTATCAGTGCGTAAAAATTTCCGTCGAGCTGGTGTATTGTAAAATAAATCTCGAATTTCCACAGTCGTTCCAACCGGATGAGCTATTGGCTCTGGAGTCAAAGAAGTATCTATGCTATGTAACCGAATACAATATGCTCTTTCTGCATCATGAAAATGAGAGCTTAATACTAACCTAGAAATAGATGCTATACTAGCCAAAGCTTCGCCACGAAAACCTAGGCTATAAATAGTTTCTAAATCTTCTAAATTCCTAATTTTACTGGTAGAATGACGATTTAAGGCAATAGATAATTCTGTATGACGAATCCCAAAACCATTGTCTCGCACTCGTATTAGTGCAATTCCACCTTGTTCAATTTCAATTTCAATATTATTTGCGTTAGCATCCAAACTATTTTCTAATAGTTCTTTAACCACTGAAGCTGGCCGTTCCACTACTTCACCAGCCGCAATTTGATTAGCAATTAAAGCTGATAATGGTTGAATGGATGGTATGTTATTCTCCATATTGTAATCGATATTCTTTAATTTTTGCTAACACTTCAGGATCATACTGATCTAAAAAAGTTATTAAATTATCTAAATTTACAATACTAGTAACTTTAATTCCATAATTTTGTTCAATTTCTTGGATTGCTGACATTTTAGTTTTGCCACATTCTTGTCGATTCAAAGCTACCACTATTCCAACTAATTCAGCTCCATTGGTAGTTATAATTTGAATAGCTTCTCTGATTGCAGTACCAGCACTTATTACATCGTCAATCAGTAATACTTTGCCTTTCAAAGGACTACCAACAACCATTCCACCTTCGCCATGATCTTTAACTTCTTTCCGATTAAAGCAATAAGGTACATGTATTTGATGATATTCAGACAAAGATATAGCAGTGGTAGTAACTATTGGAATACCTTTATAAGCAGGTCCAAATAACATATCAAATTCAATATTATTATCACAAATGGCATGGGCATAAAAACGCCCTAATTGAGCTAAAGCAGCACCAGTATTAAATAAACCAATATTAAAAAAATACGGGCTGATTCGACCAGATTTCAAAGTAAAACTACCAAAACGTAATACTTGCTGTTGGATAGCAAATTCCAAAAAATCTTGTTGATAAGTTTGCATGATTTTAAACCGCTAATTTTATTATATTTTTAACAATAATTGCTATTTTATTTGGATTAATTAGTTGTTGAGCTAAAGTTATATCAATATCATCCGGGATAGTATCCAGTATACTTAAACTTTTAGCTGTCAATACAGTTCTTTTAAAATTACTAAAATCCAATTCTTGATAGTATAGTAGATTTTCCCGCCGCAAAAAACGCATAGTTGCAAAATAATTATCGTTTAATTCACCATCTTCAGTTAAATTCTCTACCATTATATCAACTTCATTAGGAAATTTTTCATATAATAATTTTAAAACTGATGCAGTACATTTGTCAAAATCTTGCCGATTAATAGTCATTTTAAATTGTTATTTCTAAATGATTTTTGAAAATTGAAGTTACATATTAATGGATATACTATAGCATTTTTCGATTGGATAAACTACAGAAATATTAAATAAGTAATTGATATTTATTTTGAATTTAATTAAGAATTAAGCATTCATAATTAAGAATTGTTACTTAGGTGTCGGGAAATCCGCTATGTTTCATTCCCGAAACAACCAGCAAAACTTTGGGAATGATTTCTAAATTAGAATTTAACGAAATTAATCAACTCTTTCAAACTCTACTCTACGATTTTTTATTTTACCATATTCTGTAGTATTGGATTCAATTGGTTTGGTTTCTCCATAAGCTTTGATAGTCAAACGTTTATCTGCAATATCATATTTTGCCACTAAAAATTCTTTTACTGCTTCGGCTCGTTGTAATGATAAACCTAAATTATATATTTCCGTTCCATCACTATCCGTATGTCCATTGATAACTATTGAAATTTCAGCTAAACCACCTTGTAAAGCTTTGGCAAATTCTTCTAATAATGGATAAGATTCTGCTTTAATAATTGCTGAATCAAAATCAAATAGAATTAAAGCCCCAACTTTAGGATTATCTTCCCGAATAGCTCTAACTCCTTTGCCTAAACCTTTTCTTTGTCTTTCAAGTGGAATAGATAAAGCCTTCTCAAATTCAGCTTGATTAATAGCAAATGGTAATTCAGCAAAAGCACTGGAACTTATACAAATTACTAAAATAATTAGTATTTTCATAGGAGTACAAAATTTATTTTGTGGGTTTATGGTTAAAAGTAATCACATTAACACAGCCATTACACATATCTTCCAAACGTTCCTGCAACACTGAATATTGCTGACCATCTTCCTGCCAAGAAATTTCCGTAGCAATAGGGTCTGGTTTTATAGCTCGCAAACCTTTGGGATTACGGATAAACTGCTGTTGAACTTGCTTTTGTATTTGTTGTTTGAAATTAGCATCAGCTTGTTGCATAACTTGGTATTGCTTTTCCAACACAATATCTTGCTGTCTAGTTGCTACAAAGTAAATAGTTTCAAAACCAGTTTGTGAATCCAGTTCAAAAGATTGATTTTTAGACGGAATATGGTAAGTTTTATCAGCTTTAATTGGATTAAAATTATTCACTATTACGTCACCAAAACTTTGCATTGGAAACAAACGGAAGAGTTGATTGGCAGAATCTAATTGAAAAATATAGACATAGCAATTTTCAGTGGGAGTAAAGATAATTTTATAATAATCGCCAGAATGTAGTACGCCATTATTATTTAGAGTTTTGGGATTGCCTTTGCCACCGGAACGATAGACATAATTTATCTTGAAATCTAATGGCTTATCAATTTTTACAGAATCTTGTTTAGAAACAGTTAATAAATTTTGACGTAAAGTAGCTAATTCTTGCTCTACTTTGGCTATTCTGGCTTCAACGGAATTAAGGCGTGTTCCTAATATGCTGACTATTTTGGTTAAATTGGCAACCATCTGTTTAACTGTATTAAATTCTTTAGTTGATGGATAGTTGCCTTGTTTCTGTGAGAGGGTGATTTGTTGTTCTAATTTGATGATACGTTGTTTGAGTTTAGCGACATCTTCTGGTTTTACCGAGTCTTTGAATAGTTCTTGCACTGCGTCAATTGCGGTGTCGATGGCAAGTTCTTTAATTACAGTCCAAGCTAAGGCAGGTAAGGCTGCTTGGGATATTTGAATTGAGGGGATAATTAGTAATAGTATAATAATTAGTTTTTTCATTGGGTTGTCTTTATTTAAAATAAATCTGCATGTGTACCAGTATCTGTGAGTATTAATTCTTTAGTGGTTAGTTGTAGCAAGCGTTAGCATTATAGTTTAGCAAAAAGTTCATCAATAGAATGATAATGGTTTAAATTTTTTTGTTCGGCAGTATTTTTGATTGTTTGTTGAGTATCTACATTGTATTTGCTGATAAAACGAACATGTTCATTAAGCAAATTATGTTGTAGTAAAGATTTTGCTAATAAAACTTGTTCTTGTTCGTTTAGCTCTTGCGTAGCTTTTTGGAGAGCTTGTTCAAGTAATTCAGTCATTTGTATTTTCCAAAGGATAAAACTCGTCATGTAATGTTTGTTCAAAAGTATATGGACAATTAGTTGGAAAAACCTTTTTTGGTAAACCAGTTTCTTTAATTGCTGCTTTTACCGCTAAAATATACGCATCGTGCAGTTTTTCCGTTAGCATATGTTTTAAACTTGGGCTGTCTGCTAAAACTAAATATATTTGTTGACGCTGTTCATCAATAGTATTTTCCCAACTTTTTGAACGTTTATTTGCTTGAAATTGCCACTTTAACAAGTGCATTAATAATACTTTTAAACGGCTTAACAATTCCCGTCTATCACGTTTTGCCATACTTTCTAATTCATCTACAATATTATCAATGTCAATTTCTGTGAAACGACGTTGTCGCAAAAGTTCAGCATTTGCCATAAACCAAGCGTCTAAATCTGTTTCATAACCTTTTGCCGGTGTGGAGTCTAACATATTTACCTCAAAATTTTCATAAATTTCTTATATTTTGGTCGGTTTCATTTCATTGCACCGACCCTACCTGACTATAGTTTTTTAATTCTGAAAATTCTTAAATCCTTAAATCCTTAAATCCTTAAATCCTTAAATCCTTAAATCCTTAAATCCTTAAATCCTGTAAATCCTGATTCAGACAATTTGAACAAGATTATACGGATTAAAAGATTAACAGGATTAAATCTGGAACAAAGGTTTTGGGTGGTAATCATGTTTTATCCTAATAATCCGTTAAATCCTGTTCAAAAACATAAAAGCAGTATAAAAAACCAAAAGTGAAAAAAGTCCGCACTACAACAAATTTCTCTACTTGGTTCTATGGATTATATGGAATTAACTTCATGTCTTTCAACATAAAATAGTTATCTGAATATTTTTCTGTAACATCTGATTCTTTAAGCCCTCGTTTTTCAGTTCTATATTCAATTAATTCCATGCTACCATCATTATTTAGGTCTTTATAAGACCATTTGACATTGATATCGTAACATTCTCTTCCAACATGGTTTTCACCACAACCAGCACCAAAATTATTACCATATTCAACTGTACGAAGATGGCTAACATCCCATCCGTTGATATTAATTAAATGTTTCCTTCCTCCCATATATCCTTGTGCAGTAAAACTTCCATCAATTTCTATCTCTGATGTACCATCATTATTCAAGTCCAATACTTTAATAGAATGAGACATTATACCTTCTATTTCTTTGATTTCTTTTAATTTAGGTCTGACAAGTATTATACTGCTATTACAACATCTTCCTCGATTTTCAAAAAATACCGAAGATAAGTAAGCAATTTCACCATTTAATAAAATTTTATATAGACCATCTAATGAAAATGGTTCGTTAATATTCCACCATTGTTTAATTTGATCGATACTGGGAACCAGTTCAACTTCTTTACGTTTTATTACATGGTTTGAAGAACAAGAATCAAAACAAAACGTATCCGTTAAATAATCCGACTTCCAAGGCCATTGTTTTTGATTAGTTTCCTTCGCCACCCCACCAGCAACTTGAGTTAACAAATCCGAAATACTCAAATGAGGTTGAATTCGCAATTGCTTTAACAAATGTTTGGTATAAATACTATTGCGTTCAGTCGGTAAACCATCTAAAGCCGTTGTTTTAGGTGCGGTTGCAAAGGCAATTAACGAACCCCTTGGACTCATTTCCGCCAAGCCTTTATTAAATCCTTTCGCAGTACTTTTAAAAGGATTATCCCGACAAGCATCCAAAATCAACAAATTAGTGTGCTTATTGGCATACTCCATCTTCTCCAACACCCGACTCGCATTCACCGACACATACTTAATATCCAACGCACTATTAATCTTCGCATCCACTGGCACCAAATAATTAACTCCACCTTCCTGCAAACCATGCCCAGAATAATAAAATAAACCTACATCATAATTCCGCAATTTATCCTCAAACTCCTGCACCACCGTATCAAACTCACCGTTTTTGCAAATTATACTTAACAACTACCTTAAAACCCAATTCCCGCAACACATCAGCCATATCCTTAGCATCATTCACCGGATTATTAAGTGGATCAAACTTAAAATTACCAATAGAAGCATTATCATAACTCCCATTTCCAATAACCAACGCCAACCTATCCGCATAAACCGGCATACTAAAAACCAAAACTAACAAAAAACGCCACATAATATTTCTCCTAAACCGGAGTGCAAAATTTATTTTGCAACAAATTTAAACACCTAAATTAACTACGAAATTATTCAAATATTTGCAATATAACCTAATTTTCTAATTAAATAAAGTAGCTTGAAGGAAGTTTTTCTGACAACTACAAGCCTAGATAATTAACTAGCTAGTCTTACCATACAAATAGTATAGCAGACTGCTGGAATGTAATAATCTAATGCGGAATAGTTGAGTTTTGTGAATACTTCTAGTCAGAAAGCAATAATGGTACAGTTTAAAATCCTGCCTATCTTTTAATCTGTTAAATAATGTTCAAATTACATTCTTTATCATTGCAATTAAGGATAACCATAACTGACAAAATCAAACTACTTTGGCTCGTAATAAATCGTGCATGTGTAACACCAATTAAAGTTTGTTGCTCATTTACAACTAATAAAGCAGTAATTTTATGGGTTTGCATTATTGTTAAAGCATCAACAGCTAAACAATCAGCAGTTATAGTTTTACTAGCAATTGTCATGACTTGAGTTACTTTTGTAGTATGGATATCAATTTGCCTATCTAAAGTTCGTCGTAAATCACCATCAGTAAAAATACCTATCACCTGCAAATTTTGGTCAACAATAGTCGTCATACCCATACCTTTACAAGTAATTTCTTCCAAAGCAAACTAAACAATTTTAAAACGTAGAATATGATGAATTTATGAATTACATAATACGAATTAAGGGTTAAAAACTATTTTAAAAAAGAGTTAAAACTAGAAATTTTAGGCATGCTTATAAGTTAGTTTGCTAACCAATTTTATAAAAGACACTAATTTCAACTCTTAATTCGCATTTTTAATCTGTTTTAATCCCTTCCAACAATTGTTTTAACAACCAATTAATCTCTTCTACACTCAAAAAATCTCGCCAAGGTGGCATAGCAGTTCCCATCCGACCATCCAATATAGTTATAAATAATAGTTCTTTAGGTTTAGTTACTAAAACTTCTGGAAGCAAAGATGGACCTAAACCTCCTTTAAGCGTCATACCATGACAAGCTCCACAATCATGTTTTAATAAATATAATAATTCAGTTTGACGTTCAGATGATGGTTCTTCAGCACAAGCATTTATTTGTAATGCTGATAGTAAAACAAGAGTAATTATTTTCATATTATTTACTTAAAAGTTATTAACTAGTTAATAA
>JASFYV010000332.1:0-20618 GCA_045046925.1 Candidatus Marithrix sp.
AAAAAAGTTGAAATTACTAAAATTACAAAAAATGCTATTTTATGTCTTGAAAAAGAGTTATCAAAAAAATGAATGTTTTATTAATGGGGAAAATTAATTATCAAATCTAAATAACATGTTGTGTCAAACTTTGGCTAATGAGAGCACTGATTTAAGTGATACTTCAATATCAATTATTATGGTTTCAATCACATCCAAAGCAATAATTGCTATAGGATAGTTTTTACAAGATGTAAAAATTCTGAACGCAGCATTTAAACGAGTATCTATAGGAATTTCAGTATCAACTAATACAGTTTCAATTACTTTTAAAGCATCTTTTTCTATAGGATACATAGTATTATAGCTTTTTTCAAAAATTCTAAGTGCAGTATCTAAACGAGTACTAGTTGGAATATCCAGATCAGTTAAGATTGATTTAGCTATATCTAACGCTATATTTTTTATAGGAAATATTTTATCAGACTCAAATATTCTAAATATTGCATTTAAACGAATATACACTGACACTTCACTATCAATAATAATAGTTTTAATCACATCTAAAGCTAGATTTGAGATAGAAGAATTACCTGATTCAAAAATTTCAAATGCGGTATCTAAACGAAAACTAATTGGAATATCTGCGTCAATTAAAGTAGCTCTGGTTATATTTGATGCAATATCAGCCAAATGTAACAATCGTTCCTGTCGAGAATTATCTACTCTAGCTAAAAAATTATACATTAATAAAATTAATTCAGTTAGATTATAGTATCTAAATATTGTATAATAAAATAATTTAAAATCAATTATTTTAATCCAATAGGGAAATATCATACTCTAATATTAGCACAATTATTTGATAGATTTTGTAAACAATTTTTAGATAACTAGTGAAACAAAAAAATCAACTAGATAACAATATTTTATGGAATCGCAACTACTTGTAATAATTTTTGAATAAAATCTTCAGTAGTAATCCCATCTGCTTCTGCCTCAAATGACAGTAAAATTCGATGGCGTAAAATATCAGGGGCTATAGCTTGAATATGCTCTGGAGAAACATACTGCTCTCCTTGTAACCATGCCAATGCACGAGCACAGCGGCTTAACGCAATACTAGCCCTTGGTGAAGCACCGAATCTTTGCCAACGTTGTAAATCCTTATCAAATTTAGCTGGATAACGTGATGCTTGTACGATATCAATTATATATTCTTTCAATTTTGGATATAAATATAATTGCATTGCTGTTTTACGAGCTTCTAACACCTCTGCTTGACTAAGATGGTATTCAGTTGCAGGCTCTGCTTTAGAAAAACCTTCTAGCTGTTGTTTTTCCATTAATTCGAGTATTTGTAATTCTTCTTGTTTATTTGGATAATCCACTTTAACATATAACAAAAAACGATCTAATTGAGCTTCTGGTAAAGTATAAGTTCCCTCATGTTCTACTGGGTTTTGGGTAGCAAGTACCATAAATAGATTAGCTAATTTGTAGGTATTCTGTCCTACTGTAATTTGACGTTCTCCCATTGCTTCTAATAAAGCTGATTGTACTTTAGGTGGAGCTCGATTGATTTCGTCAGCCAGTATGACATTATGAAATAACGGCCCAGCTCTAAATTCAAATTCCCCACGTTCATGTTGATAGATATCGGTACCTATCAAATCAGCCGGCAATAAATCAGGAGTAAATTGAATTCGATGAAAGTCTCCCTCAATCGCTTCAGCTAAACTCTTTACGGCAGTTGTTTTAGCCAAACCAGGCATTCCTTCAACTAAAATATGTCCGTCGCTTAATAAACAAATTAGCATACTATCAATTAGCTGGTGTTGGCCTATAATATGTTTGCTTAAATATTGGCGAAAATTGTCAAAATAGGTTGCATCCACAATACTTATTGTTCCTGTTAAAAAAATTGGTAAAAATTATATCAAAAGTTGTGTTATTATACCATTAAGTTTTATTCAATAGAATATTGGTATTTTCATTAGACATTGACGATTTTTAAAAATATTTCTATTTGAAAATTATCTGCTTAACATCAATAATTTAAATTACTTAGAAATGATGGTCGTAAAGAAAAATAACTTAATAATTATGAATGATTTGTTTTACATCATTTAGATAATTAAGCGTTAACAGTTGACAATTCATAATTAATATTTCAAAATATTGGGTAATATTATAATTCTAAATTTAATCATAAATTATAACTATTGGTTTTAAACTATCTGGGGAACTATTTTGGGAAATTTTAGTATTTATCATGCTATTTTCATATCTATCTTTGTAAGTACTGCTGTCCTTGCTTTAGGTTCAATATTAAATATTGGCATATTTTCAAAAATTGAAGACAAATATACTAAAACATTGTTTGCATCTTTATTAATTGCACTAGTCGGATCAGTTTTTATTTTTCTGGCTACTATGAGCAATATAATGGGCAATCTTTATGTTTTATACCATTTAGTTTTTATTAGCATATTTCTTAGCACAGCAGTAGTGGCTTTGGGAGCCATGTTAAAAGTCGGAATTTTTGCAAATGTTGAAGACAAATATACTAAATTATTGGCTGGTGCTTTATTAGTAGAATTAGTTGGAGCTGTAATACAAAGCTATATGACTCTTCCAGGAATTTCATACAATCAAGCTGAAGAATGGGGATTTGAATTACAATATGTCAATTATTTAGATGAATGGAAACAAACTCTTGAAAATCCTCTTGATAGACAGTGTGTAGATGAATACGTGCAAACTCGCCAATTACCAATGGGTGAAAATGATAAATGCTTCAACAATATGTCAGTTGGTAATTATATTGCTCAAGCTGATGCTGTTGGAGGCACAGGCAGAGGATTGATGTTCTTATCTTATAATGATAAAAATTTAAGATTTAATGGAATTATGTCGTATAAATTTCCCAAAGATGTGGTGGAATCGGCTTTTTCTATGTCTGGGAAAAAAATTAATGGTAAAGAACGTGTTTTATTATTTTCTCAGAAAAAAAGATTATACTGTTCTCCTCAATTTGGTTCAACAGATTTAACTAGTTGTAGTGAAAGAAAAGGATATGAATTTGAAATTACCTTCTATAAGGAAAAAATGGATTTTATAGGGGTATTAAGGCATCCTAAATTAAGACTTAATGGTGAAAATATAGTGATAGCTAACGCTATTTTATATCCAAGATAGTCTAAATCAATCCTGAATAGTATTATATATTTGATTAATTGCTGTGACCAGACAGATACGAAATATTCGGCTTGTTGTATAAAACTGTATTTATTAAAGATAAATCATTTTCGTCATAATCTTTGAGAATTTTCTCAAGATTATCTGTATGTATAATTTATTAAGTTTATATATTGGATATTTCTCATACAATAACTCAGTCTACGTCTACCAATAATCTGTCAGAATTTACTTTATTAAATTTTTCCGTACAAGATAATCCAAACCTTTATCTTGCTTATCTAAAAATTAAATATGATGTCTTTGTTAAAGAATTAGGTTGGGTAAAACTGCCGCATTCTACAAAAGATAAAATAGCTTATGCGGATCCTTATGATGCAATGTCTGATTTTATAATTGCCAAAGATGGTGATAAAATTGTTGGAGTCACTAGAGCTATAAAAATTCAAGATAAGTTTCCGCATAAGGAATTTTTTGAACCAATTTTACAATTAAAAGCAATACAATCTTCCCAAAATAAATTAGCAACTCTTAATGCGGTGGCAGTAAAGAAAGAATATCGTGGGGTAAAAATCTGGAATAGAGGGATTACTATTGGAGAGCTTATTTTAGTAAAGTCGGTTGCATACCTACAAAGCCAAGGAGTTGAAATTGTATTCATCACTACCGATCCAAATGGTCATGGCGGAGCTTTTTTTAGAAAGTTAGGTTTTTATACCATAAGTTCTCCATTTTCCTATCCTCATTCACCAACCACTCTTGTCAATATGGTTTTAGTAATTAACGATAAAGAACGTTTTACTAAACTAAATAGTCCTATGTTAATCAATTGCAAAACTATGAATCAAGATGAACATATGATGGTGCAGTATTTACACCGTGAATTTAGCTAATTAAAAATTTGATAAACTACAAATAAATATTTGAATCTAATTTAAGACTTATGTGACATTAAATAATATTCAATTTAAGCTACAAATCTTTAAAACAATTAATTCAAAGTTAAATTTCAGAATAATAACAACTATAAAAATGGTTTTTAGCTTTATAGTCAGGTAGAATAATCTATATCTAACTATACACTAGCGTTGATACAAGCTGCACAACTATCAAAATTTATAATTTATTTAAAATGTTGGTTTGAGCAACATCTATGAAAGTAAAAGCTTTTCTGGTGGGAATAATTATTTTACTTGCCACAATTTGGTTAACATATTCATATGTACAAAAAACATACGGAAAATCTATACATATTGCTTTTGCAGGACCTTTATCTGGTGATGGTGCTACTGCTGGCAAATTGATGAGTCAAGCTATTCAATTATACTTTGATGAAATTAATCAAAAAGGTGGCATAAATGGCAAAAGAATTGTATTAGATACTTTTGATGATAAAAATGATGCAAAAGTAGCCAAACAACAGGCTGTTAAAATAATAGAACAAAATAAAGCAATAGCTGTTATTGGACATTGGTATAGTTCGGCTTCAATAAGTGCTGGAACGATATATAAGAAATATAAGCTTCCAGCTATTACTCCAGGTTCGGCTAACTTAGCAGTAACCAAAGATAATGAATGGTATTTTAGAAATATTTATAATGCAACAGCTTCTGGTAAGTTTTTAGCCAATTATGTTAAAAATGTATTTAAACAAAACAATGTTACAATTATTCGGGAGAAAGCTGCCTATGGTTCTTATTTAGCAGAGATTTTTGAACAAGAATCTAACAAATTGAATATGGTAGTAAAAAATAATTGGCAATATGATAGTAATGATAAAGATTTAGCTAATAAATTTACCAAAATTATTACTGAGTTAAAGGCTAAATATGAAGATGCTGGAGTAATTTTATTAGCAGTACAAGCGACCGAAGGAGTCCAATTAGTTAAATTGATTAAAGATGCTGGCATCCGTAATACTATTATAGGAGCATCTTCATTATCTGAACAAACCTTCCGAAATGGTTTTAAACATTTTCCAATCGAAAAAGAATATCCAGGTTTTTATATAAATGATATTTATGTTGCAACTCCTCTAATATTTGATACTGCTAACGAGAAAGCTCAAAAATTTAAAGAGGATTATCAAACTAAATATAAAGAGGATGCTGATTGGTCGGCTGCTTATGCTTATGATACTGCTATGGTAGTAGTTGAAGCTATTAAACAAGCTGGAATTGGTAATATTCAACAAACTATTACACAAGAACGGCAAAAAGTTCGAGATACTTTGGCAAGTTTTAATAATGTTTATGTTGGGATCAAAGGTGTTACCGGTTTAAATTATTTTGATGAACAAAGAGATGCTCAAAAACCAGTATCATTAGGAGTATATAAAAATAAAAGATCGGTTTCGGCATTAACTCAATTACAGCCTGTGCGTAGCCTTAATGAAATTGCAGATTTGAAACAAGCCCGTAAAGAAGATAGGATTTTGTTAATCGATAATAAATATATGTATAAAACTAATGTCGTTTATACTGGAGTAGAGTATTTCAATATAACTGATATTGATGTAAAAAATTTATTAGCTACTTTAGAATTTAAATTATGGTTTCGATTTCAAGGGAATTTTAATCCAGAAGATATAGAATTTTCTAATACAATTGAACCAGATGAAATTGCCAAACAACTAAAAAAACCAATTGAAACTAAAACTAAAAACAATATCACATATAAAGTTTACAGAATCAAAGCAAAATTTAAAACTGATTTTATTCCAGATTATTATTTATTTAGACAACATATTTTAGGGATAAGTTTTCGGCATCATTCTTTAACTCGTAATAATTTAGTATATGTCACTGACGTATTAGGAATGGGGCTAACCAGTGAAAAAGAATTAATTAAACGACTAACAAAAAATAAGATAATAAATCCAATTTCTGGGTGGTTAATGACTAGAACTTGGTTTTTTTCTCAGATTACCAGAGAATCTTCTGGTGGCGATCCAGATCATCTTAATTCTTCAGATGGATTAATTGAATATTCTAGATTTAATTCAATAATTCAAATAAAAATGGGGCAGTTTACCTTACGGGGTATGGTATCTTATAAATATTCTTATCATTTAGCAATAATTAGCGGTTTACTGTTTTTATTATTAGCAATTGTTACCAATAAAAAACAAAGATTTTCCCAAGTAGTTTGGTTTTTTCAAGTGTTGTTAGCTTTCATGTTTTTACTATCAGCTGAAGTGATCATGTTTTCGGATTGGTTATCAGAAAGCAGTAATATCCATCAAATGGAACTTGTCGTTAGAATTTTTGGCATATTATGGTGGATGATACCAGCAGCTTTAATCAATGTAGCGGCAGAACGTTTTATTTGGAGTCCACTAGAAGAAAAAGTTGGAGCTATTCCTAATATCATTCGCAATTTTTTTGCAATGGCAGTCTATATAATGGCTATTACCTGTATCGTTATTTTTGTTTATGAACAGGAATTTACTTCATTATTAGCTACCTCTGGTATGTTAGTAATGGTAATAGGTTTAGCAATTCAAGTTAATATTTCCAATGTATTTTCTGGGATTGTGATTAATATGGAACGACCATTTCGAATCGGTGATTGGGTACAAATAGCTGGACTTGAAGAAGGTAAAGTAATAGATATTAATTGGCGAGCTACTAGAATCAGAAATAGGGCTGGTTGTACATTAAGCATTCCTAATAGCTTAGCTTCAGAATCAGTAATTCTTAATTTTCATTATCCTGATGAAACTTATTGGCTTTGGCCAACAGTATATGTTCATCCTCGCCATCATCCAGAAAAAGTAAAACAGGTTTTATTAGATGCTTTATTGGTTTCAGAAAAGGTTTTAAAAAAACCTGAACCAATGGTATTGTTTGTTGGAATTAATGAATGGTCAGCATCTTATTGGATTGCTTTTTGTGCAGATAATTACAGTGATAAAAATTTTATTTTAGAAAATGTATGGAGTAATGTTTGGACTTATCTGGATAATGCTAATATTGATCCAGCAGTTATGCGACAAGAAGTACATGTTTTTAAAGGTGATAAAAAGATTCCAACTGTAACTGAAGTTGATGTATCATTACCAGATTACGCAGATCATAAACCAAAATATTAATGCTTAATGTTATAATTAAAATATTAAGTATTGATATTTGATAATCGTAAATATAGTAGTGGTGAGTTTGTTAAAATATTGATTTTAATATATTTTTAAACGGTTATCACTACTTTATTTAGGACTACCTGAGATTTTATTTAAATGTAGACATGTAAAAAAACATGTTTCATAAAAATTTTATATTAAACAATGCTTTGATATGAACATATCATATCTATTAAAAACTTTGACAAAGTTAGAAATCAGTTTACAAAAAAAACTTATATTTATCTGTCAATGAATTCCTTTTAGAGTAAATAAAAACATGAAAGTTAATATTTTCTTGATGGTCACTATTGTCCTATTTGTTGTTATTTGGTTTTCCCAAGATATTATCAAAGAGGATGGAGAGACTATATATATCGCTTTTGCCGGCCCTATGTCAGGTGCTGGAAAAACAATGACTAATGCAATAAAACTATATATAGATCAAGTTAATACCCAAAAAATATTACCAGATAATAAAAAATTACAACTATTAGAATTTGATGATGAAAATGATTGTAAAGCAAATGGAGCTGCTTATAATGAAGCTCGTAGAATAGTTGAAGAAAATAAAGCTATTGCAGTTATTGGACATTGGTATAGTAGTTGTTCTATAACTGGAGGAAAAGTATATAAAAAATATGGAATACCAGCTATAACTCCTGGTTCAGTAAGTGTAAAAGTAACTGAAGGTAATGAATGGTATTTTAGAAATATTTATAAAGGTAGTGCTTCTGGACAATTTTTAGCTCATTATGTTAAACAAGTATTTAAATTTAATCAAGTTACAATTATTGATGATAGCAGTGGCTATGGGTCTTATTTAGCAGAAATGTTTGAAAATGCCAGTAGGAAATTAGGAATGAAGATTAGCAAACATAAATTTATGGAGGATGATGCTAATAAAAATCAAGAACTTGAAAATATTGTTAAACAACTTAAACAAAATCAAGAGCATGCAGGGGCAATCCTGTTAGCTGTTCAAGCAACTGATGCAGTAAAAATAGTTAAATTAATCAAAGATTATAATATACCAAATGCCCTCTTAGGAGGTTCTAGTTTTTCTGAGCGAGCTTTTCAAGAAGGATTTGATGAATATCCTCAAGAAAAAATTAATCCTGGTCATTATACCAATGATATTTATGTTGCTACTCCTTTAATATTTGATACTGCTAATGAAAAAGCTCAAAAATTCCAAGAACAATATAAAGAAAAATATCCAACTACTGAGGAAATAGATTGGTCAGCAGCTTATGCTTATGACACTGTCATGGTATTAGTTGAAGCAATTAAAAAAGCCAATATAGATGGTAATGTAGAAAATCTTAAAGAAGATCGAGCTAAACTACGGGATGCTTTAGCAAGTTTCAATGATATTAATCAAGCTATAGAAGGAACTACTGGTTTTAACTATTTTGACGATAATCGTGATGCTCAAAAACCGGTAGCTATTGGAGTATATAAAAATAAAAATATTGTTTCTGCTTTGACTCAATTTCGAGTGATACGCAGTTTAAATGAAATTTCTGATTTAAAAGCAGCCACAGATAATGAACGGATATTGATGATCGGTGGTAAACATATGTATAAAACCAATGTTGTTTATACCGGTATTAAAATCAATGAAATTAGTGAGCTAGATTTTGATAATTTAACTGTGAGATTAGATTTTCATTTATGGTTTCGTTCTCAAGGAAATTTTAAACCTCAGCAGATTGAATTTTTAAATGCAGTAAATCCAAAAGAATTAGAAGCACAATTAAAAAATCCGATTGAAGGACCTAAAACTAAAGACCAAATTACTTACAGCGTATATAAAATCAAAGGTAAATTTAAGGTTGATTTTTTGGCAAGTAACTTTGCATATAAACAACATATTATCGGAGTTAGTTTTCATCATAAAAATTTAACTAGAAATAATTTAATTTATGTTACTGATGTGTTAGGTATGGGTAAAGCCACTACAGTATTACAAAAATTACAGGAGGATCAAGCCCTTAGTCCTACTAGTGGTTGGAGTGCAGAACAAGTTAGATTCTTTCAAGATGTAGCTAAAAAGTTCTCCTTAGGTGATCCAGAATATCTTAATGTACAAGGCGGAACTATTGATTATTCTAGGTTTAGTGCAACTATCTTGATCAAAAAGAATGAATTTACTTTGCGTGGCAAATTGCCTTATAACTATGCTCAAAATATCATTGTTTTAAGTGGTATTTTTATTATATTACTTAATATTGCTTCAAAGAAATTTCGGAATTTGTCAAAGTTGATTTGGTTTTTCCAAACTATTTTAGCATTTTTAGTATTATTATCTGGGGAAATTGTTCTAGTAAATTTTGGCAATATTGAAACTTATAAGATGGAAGTTATCATCCGAGTATTTGATGTTCTGTGGTGGTTAACTCCAGCTTTCATGATTAATTTAGCTTCTGAAAGTTTTATTTGGACTCCATTAGAAGAAAGATCAGGTCGTTTGATTCCTAATGTAGTGCGAATATTCTTAGCATTTTTGGTTTATTTCTTCTCATTAGTGGGAATTGTAGCTTTTGTTTATGATCAACAATTAACCAGTATTTTAGCTACTTCTGGTGTGATTGCAATGATTATTGGTTTAGCAATTCAGATTAATATTTCTAACATTTTTTCAGGGATTGCAATCAATATAGAACGACCTTTTCGGATTGGGGATTGGGTTAAAATTGGTGAGTTTGATGAAGGCGAAATTATTGATATAACTTGGCGAACGACTAGAATTAAAACTAGAGCTGAGTGTATTTTAAGTATTCCTAATAGTATGGCTTCGGAATCAGCAATTTTAAATTTTTGTTTTCCAGATGATGTATATTGGTTGTGGCCAACAGTGTATGTGCATCCGATGCATCCACCAACTAGGGTTAGAAAAATATTATTGGATGCTTTATTGTCTGCGGATAAAGTATTGAGAGAACCAGCACCAGTGGTATTATTTACTGGAATTAATGAATGGGCGGCTAGTTATTGGATAGCGTTTTGTGCTGATGATTATGCGGATAAGAATTTTATTTTAGAAGATGTTTGGACTCGGGTTTGGTTCCATCTGAATCGGGCAGGCATTACTCCAGCAGTACAACGGCAAGAAATTTACATGTTTAAGGGAGTTAAGGAAAGAGGTGGTAAGGAAGCTACCAGACCGATTACTCTATTGCAAGAAATTGATATATTTAAGCATTTCTCTATGGAAGCTAAGACTTTTCTTAGTGAGAGAATTCAGCGTTATCATTTTAGTCAAGGTGATGTTATTGTTAAGCAAGGTGATCAAGGTGATTCTTTATTTATTGTGGTGGAAGGTGTGGTTGGAGTTCAGGTTCAGACAGATGATGGTAGAACTAAAGAGGTAGCTAGATTAGGAGCTGGTGATTTCTTTGGGGAGATGGCATTATTGACTGGGGAAAGTAGGACTGCGACTGTGATTGCATTGGTTGATACTGATGTATTTAAGTTGACGAAATCTGATATTAAGCCTTTGATTGCAGAGCAGCCAGAAGTGAAAAAAATGGTTAGTAGGGTTTTGACCCAAAGACAGATGTTGACTCGTTCTCAGATGCACGTACAGCATAATGTGGAAACTGAAAGAGATGCAGTTTATAAGCGGTTTTTAAATAAAATTGAGAACTTTTTTGGGTTGAAAGAAGGGGATAGTTAGGTTTATTATAATAAATTAAATGATTGACAAATATTTGTAGAGTCGGTGTAATACAGTGAAACCGACCATTTAGATGAAGTGAATTAATGCTGCAATATTGTTTTTAACTGTAATATTTATTTTTAAATAGATATTTACATATTTTAGGTATTATAAAATGTTTAAAATAATTAAAGATATTTGTACTCAAGTTGGAACTAATTACAAATTAGAAAAAATAAATATAATTTCTCCATATTTTTCAGAAAGAAATTTTTTATCTGAATTTAAAAATTGTGAAATTTCATTTGTAACAGATATTAGTTGTCCTGAAGAAAAAGCATCTGAAATAAAAAAGAAAGACATTTATAGGTTTGCTAAATGCGATAATGGAATACTTCATGCGAAAATATATTTATTCCATTTTAAATCAAGAGATAAGATAAAGTATGTATTCCTTTGGGGTTCTGCTAATGCTACAAAAGCTGGTTTTACAAATAATGCTGAAATTTATAGTTGGCTTGAGTTTACAGATAAATCTGGAGATTATAAAGAATTAATTGAGTATTTTAAGCAAATTGATGATTGTGAAGTTCCAACAAATGGAAAAGATTCACAAGAAATTGAAGGTATTACGTTAGAATTACAAGAAGGAAAGGTAATTTTACCATCATTGACTTTTGTTGATTATGATAAGTATTCTACTTTTGATTTATGGATACAACGTGGTTATTTGCAGATTAAAGAACCTACTCCCTTAAAATTTAAAATTAGCCTTGAATTAAAAAAGAATATTGATTCAAGTAAAACTGAAAAAATATTTAAATCAAGTGGTACACTTAAAAGAGGCGAACCAAAAAGTATTATTCTTGATTATTCAGAAGAATATTTTGAAAGATTAAATGTAAAAATAGAAAACCGTTGGAAAAGTAAGTTTTTAAATGAAACTATGTTTGGTAGATGGTGTTCTAATGAATGTAAAGAATACATTTTAAAATTAAAGAAGAATGAATTAAAAAAGTACGAACAAGAATATGAGAATAATAAAAAACGAGAAATTGAAGCCTTAATATCAAAGCTTAAAAATGTTGTGAAAGATCTTGGAGAAAGTGCTACAGACTATTTTGAATTTAAAAATTCAGAAATTGATATTGAATATTATGAAAAAGAATTTTGTAAAAATTTGGAAAAAAATTTTAATGATGCTGAAAAAAGTATTCCTAAATTTATTTCTACATCATTTTTACATAGTTCTCCTCTTTTAGAACAAGTTGTTAATACATTGATTGAAAGTATTATTCACCATACTATAGGAAATAAACTTGCCTCATATTTTGAATCAAAAGATGCATCTTATAAGGAATTGAATGCTGAAAATTTGGCTGAGAATTTACAAAAGGATTGGGAAAAATTACAGCATACAATTATAAATTATTACAAAGAAGACAAAGATGTGTATCAAGAATCAATAAATATGGTGCAAAATTCAAAAAAATGGAAGTCCTAAATATAGTAGTGGTAAGTTTATCATTGTTCCCAAACTCTAGTTTGGTAACATACTGCCAAGAAGCTCTGCTTCGCTACAAATTATGAGATACAAAATTATAACTTTTTTAACTCGAAGCGGAGCTTCTAAACATTGCGTTACCAAACTGGAGTTTGGGAACGATATTAAAAAATGAACAAAACCCTAATTATACTAATATTATCCATAGTAGGCTGTAGTTCTGTTAACACGTACGACACTAATAAAATACACAAAACACAACTATCTCAGAAAAAAGATATCTATCATTTACTCATTAATGTAATACCTTCTGACAGTAAAATAATAAATATCAAACCTAAGTACAAACCTAATATTGAGTTAAAAGCTGGTAAATATAATATATTAGTAGAACGAAAAGGCTATAAAAAATATCGAAAATGGATACAAGTAAATTCTGATTTATCTATTGATATAAAATTAAAACAAAATTCTAAACCTAAAAAAAGATACAAACCAAAAAAAGTATATAAATCAACTTCCAGTACCAGCAATCATAGTTGTGCTAAAAAATACTGTAAAAATATGAACTCATGTGAAGAAGCATATTATCAACTAAGAACTTGTGGCTATAGAAGACTAGACCGTGATAATGACGGTGTACCTTGTGAGTCAATTTGCCCAGGTGGTTAATTATTATTTGAACAAGATTTAACGGATTCATATGTCATCTAACTTATTAAAAAAATTAAAAACAGATATACAAAAAGAATTAGCAAAAGAATCATTAAATTTTGAGCGAATTGATGAACTTAATGAACGTTTATTAGCACTTGATCCAAATGCAACTCGTTTTACTATTGATGCTCAACATATTCATCGCTTAGGATTTGAATTAGTTAGTAAACAAGAAACAGCTCTTTCAGAGTTAATAAAAAATGCTTATGATGCTGATGCAACTTATATAAATCTTGATTTTAAAGATTATGATAAATCTGGTGGCACTTTGATTATTGATGATGATGGGAATGGGATGACAGAAGCTAACATTCGTGATAATTGGATGCGTCTTTCAACAAATGATAAAGAAAAAAATCCAATTTCACCATTATACGGGCGTTCACGTGCTGGACGTAAAGGTATTGGACGTTTTGCAGTAGAACGTTTAGGTAAAGAATTACTATTAGAAACCCAAAAAAAAGATGAAACTAAAAAAACTCAGGTCTATTTTGATTGGGAAAATCAATATCAATCCAACAAATTATTGACCCAAATTACTAACCCAATAAAACAGTTATCTACCAAAAAAAATACTCATGGTACAACATTAAGAATTGGACAACTCCGAGATAAGTGGACTAAAAACGATTTTATCCAAATTTGGAACTATATTTTATTTTTGCAACCACCTTTTGTAATACCAGTGCGTCATCGAATTTCTAAAAATACTGATAAAACTTATATACCTGATCCTGGTTTTAAAATACAAATAAATGGTAATTTAAGAGATGAAGCAGCTTTTTCAGAAATTTCGATTGAAAATAATTTTTTAGCAAAGAGAACAGCATTAATAAAAGGTTGGATTGATACTAAAGGGATTGGACATTTTCAAGTATCTTCTGAAATATTTGAATTTGAAGACAAACAAGATTCTGAAAACAAATATCCAGAAATAGGAGCGTTAGAATTTGAAGTAAGTTATTTTATTTATGATTCCAAATTAATGTCTTCAGTCTCTAAAACTCGTAAGTTTGGTAAAACATTAGGAGGAATTAGAGTTTACCGCGATGGATTTCGAGTTTTGCCTTATGGTGAATCCAGCAATGATTGGTTACAATTAACTATAGGTGAACAAAATAAATTAATAAAAGTTAAAAATGAAAATTTTTTCGGGCAGGTTGCATTGACTAGTAATGAAAATCCTGCTTTAGAAGAAACGGCAAGTCGAGAAGGATTAGTGGAAAATGAGGCTTATAAAAGGCTTTGTGATTTTATTAATGAATGTTTGGAATGGGCAGTGTTACGAGTAGCTTTTTATCGTCAGCGTCAGTTTGATAATATTAAACCTACAAATAATAAAGTTTCAAATCGTACTCAAGACCTTATTAATAAAGTGGGGCAAAAAAGTACAGAAGAAATTGTTGCTGAACTTAAAGAAATTAAAAAAGAACAAGATGAAAATGAATTAGAACGCAAAGAATTAATTAAGTATAATGAAATGTTAAAAGTATTGGCTTCATTAGGAATTTCAATTGCTGTTTTTAGTCATGAAACTAATGCTGCAGTTACAAGATTGAAAGCATCTTTAGAAATTGTACATTCATTAACTTTATCTACTTGCAAAACATCAACTGAAATTGAGGAGCATTTTGGACAAGTTGATGAAACAATGAATCATTTAGGTAATCTTGCTAGTTATATTAATACACAAATTGATTACGCTATTACACGAGATAAAGATAATATTGCACTTAGTGGTGTAATTCAAAAATTTATCAAACAATTCAAAAATTATTTTAATACAAGAAAAATTATTTTTGAATGGAATGTAATACCTAATTATTTACGTACGGCTGTTATACACCGTGGTGAAATTGAAGCGGTACTATTTAATTTTTTGACGAATGCAATTAAGGCAATGGAACGTAATAATACTGAACAACGTAGTATCAAAATTACTGCAATTAAGGATGGAAAATTTGCAATTATTCGTTTCCAGGATACTGGTAGTGGAGTTGCTAAGAATATTGAACACCATATTTTTAAAGAATTTTTTACTACAAGTCCACAAAATAGAAAAGATGAATTTGCTGGACCAGGTTGCGGTTTAGGACTTAAAATTGTTGCTGATATTGCTAAAACTAATAAAGGTTTTGTACGATTGGCAAAACCAGATACTGGGTATGGTTGTTGTTTTGAGTTTGGTATTCCAATTTCACCTAAACAACTTAAATTACAGAAGGTTTAAAAATGTATCAAGGTATTTTTATTGATGATCAAGAAAAAGATAAATCTTTTGCTAAAATTATGTCGACACCTCAAATACTTGAGTTTGAATTTCGACAACCAATAGAATTAATAACTTTAGCTAACCAAATAGTAGCTACTAAACCAGATTCTATAGCATTGGACTATCGTTTGGATGAAAATATAACAGTACCAAAAAATGCTTACAAGGCAGAACCATTAGCACAGCAATTGCGTTCCTATACTTCAGAAAATGTAACACAAGATTTTCCTATTATTTTAGTTTCTCATGAGGATAAAATTAAAGGTTATGATAATGATACAGTAGCTCATAACTTATTTGACTGTCGTTTTACAAAAAAAGAAATTACCGATAATAAAAAAGAACATCGTCAAAAAATATTATCTCTTGTTAAGGGATATAAACTTATGATTAACAATTGGAATAAAGAATCGGAACGATGGGCTACTTTTTTTAAGCTAAATAAGGAAGAAAGGATAGTTGTTGATTCTCAAGCGATACGTGAACTAGATAAGCTCCAAGCCCCACATCAAGTTGCCCAACAAATTTTACGCCATGTAATAGAAAGACAAGGAATTTTATTGGACAAAGATAATATATTGGCTCAATTAGGTGTGGCAAAAACTGGTAATGATATTGAACCACTATTTACACGCTTGGAAAAAGATAAAGTAATATATTCTGGTGTTTTTAGTGAAGGTTGGATACGTTGGTGGCAGCATCGTTTATGGGATTGGGAAAAGCAATTTTGTGATGAACTTTTAGGTAATCTAACCGCTCAAGAAAGAGTTACATGTTTAAATGATAAATTGGGATTAAAACTATCACCAGCTGTATCACGTTGGCAAAAACATACTGATGCTTTATTTTCCTATGCTTGTGATTCTTGTCATCAACCAACAGAAGAACAATATTCAGTGATCGCTTACGATCCTTTGCCTTACACATATACACGTGGTAAACGTATTTGTTGGAAATGTATAGCAACAGATGAGTTTAAAGACCAAGGATTAGAATATGATAGTGGAGAAGAATTTGTAGTTGATATGATTCAAAATGGTGAAATGGATAATTAAATGTGAACATAGTTCCCACTGCTAAAGAGATGAATTCATCATTAATTTATCTGAGTAATTTACTATGCAAAAAAAAACTTATTGCTCCTGACAGTAAAAATCGTCTTGATAGATGTATTGCTCAACTTAAGAAATACAATAATAAAGCTGAGTGGGAATATATTATTGAATCATCAAATCCCATTAAATTTACGCCTATACCTGATAAAAAACTGAAACAAATTTATCCTCAAATTTATCTTGATATTAAAGTTGAATCATCTGAAAAAAATAATTTTTATCCTTTTAAAAAACTTGATCTTAAGATTGAAATTCTTGACATAAAAGGTGAGTTACAATCTCGTTGGCACATTGATTTAGCTAATAAAAAGGATGATGTACTCTATCAAGAAGGCCCACTTTTTCATATGCAAGGTGGTGGACATAAGCCACAAGCAAATAGGAAAGATGAATTAAAAATAAGTCGTCCACGTTGGGCTATGCCACCAATGGAATTAATTTTAACTTGTGAAATGATTTTAGCCAATTTTTACCCTGAAAAGTGGAAAGATATTAGAAATGACAAAGGATGGTTAAAACTTATTCATATTGCCCAATTGATGTGCTATTCAGCTTATTATCAGCAAATACATGATTGCTTATTTCAGCATCAACAATTGATACCTAGTTCACAATCAAAATCAGTTTTAACAACACTTTGGGCAAATAAGAAACTATGATCAAAAAAATAACCTTAACCAGATTAAATGATGATCAAGATTTTAAAACTATGTATTTTGATTTAATCATATTTTATCTATTAAATCATGTTCAAAACTACATATTTTAAATGAACACAACCTTAATAATAAAAGAAGTAATTAAAATTATTCTTAAATATGCAAATCCAGAAAGAATCTATCTATATGGTTCTATGGTAAATGGAGAAGCTGATCCAACCAGTGATATTGATATAGCCTACGATGACAAAGATTTTAAAGATAATTACCTTATAAAAGAGCAAGCTGATGACCTAAAAACCCTATTAAAAATAGATATAAAAAATATAGCTTTCACTGAAGATAGATTCAAAAATCGAGTTAAATCAACTGGAAAAGTATTATATAGTGCCACTAAAGCCTTAAGAGCTGAAGACGGCCTATATAATTTTACCAATGCACTAGATAAATTTATCAATATTGTAGACAGAAAAACAGAATTTGACCAACAAGGATTTGCTGACGTATACTTAGATATTGTTGTTAAACGCTTTGAATTTACTTATGAAATGGCCTGGAAAGCTTTAAAAAGAACTTTAAGTTTTTTAGGGATTGAAGCAAAAAATCCAAGAATGGTTTTTAAAGAAGCTTATCTACAAAATTTGCTTGAAGATGAAGCAATCTGGTTAAACATGATTGACCAAAGAAATATTAGCTCACATATTTACGACGAGTTCGAAATAAAAAATATTCTAACCAAAACTGAAAGTTATAAACAAGCTTTTATTAAATTACAAAAAAATATAACTAAATCAATAAAATTGACGTAAAATTTCTCTTATTCTAACGTATGAATCTCAATATTCCAAAATTTCAATCAGCTCATGTCCTAATAATAGGCGACATCATGTTAGACCGATATTTACATGGTGTTACATCACGTATATCCCCAGAAGCCCCAGTACCAATAGTTCATGTCAAACACCAGCAGGAATGCCCAGGTGGAGCTGGAAACGTTGCCTTTAATATACAAGCATTAGGTGGACAAGTAACTGTTATCGGTGTAATTGGCCAAGATGATGCGGCAAATACCATAACCACTCAACTTACCAAAAAAGGCATACATTGTGCATTTGTTCAATTAATTAATGTATCAACAGTCACTAAATTAAGAGTTATGAGTCGTCATCAGCAATTAATACGCTTAGACTTTGAAGATGGATTTATCGATTTAGATAGTCAAATGATAACCCAAAAAATGCAATCTCGGTTACAAGATATTGATGTTGTGGTTTTATCTGATTATGGCAAAGGTACTTTAGTTGATCCACAAAATTTAATTCATATTGCACGAGCCGCTAACAAACCAGTTTTTGTTGATCCCAAAGGCAGCGATTTCAATAAATATCAAAAAGCAACCGCTATAACTCCCAACTTATCAGAATTTGAAGCAGTAGTTGGTTCTTGTATTGATCAAGCCCAAATCGTTGAAAAAGGACAGAATTTACGAAAACAATTAGGTTTAGAAGCCTTGTTAATTACTCGTAGTCAAGACGGCATGACTTTAATCAGAGCTGAACAACCACCGTTACATTTACCAGCCCATTCTCACGAAGTATTTGACGTAACTGGAGCTGGAGATACTGTAATCAGTGTATTAGCTACTGCCATAGCTGCTGGACAGGATTGGGAAAGCGCTACGGCATTAGCTAATTTAGCCGCTGGATTAGTAGTTACTAAACTTGGTACAACTACAATTACCGTTATTGAACTTGAACATGCCTTGCATACAGATATGAAAGTTCATAATATAGAAACTTTACAAACAGCAGTTAAAGCAGCTCAAAATAATGGGGAAATAATTGTGATGACAAATGGCTGTTTTGATATTCTGCATGCCGGTCATGTACAATATCTAACTCAGGCCAAACAGCTTGGTGATCGACTTATCGTTGCAATAAATGATGATGATTCAGTCCGTCGCTTGAAAGGTGATAAACGCCCCGTAAATTCATTGGAACAGCGGATGGCAGTATTAAATGCCTTAGAATCCGTTGATTGGGTAATTGCTTTTGGAGAAGAAACTCCTAAGAATTTGATTTGTAATATTTTACCGGATATTCTAGTGAAAGGCAGTGATTACCAAGTATCACAAATTGCCGGTAGTGATTGTGTATTAAATCAAGGTGGACAAGTATTAACTTTAGATATTTTAGCAGGTTGTTCTACTAGCAATATTATTAAAACTTTACAGGAAGAACTATGATTATTGTCACTGGCGGTGCCGGATTTATCGGTAGTAATATTGTTAAAGCACTTAATAAACGTGGCTATACGAAAATTTTGGTGGTGGACAATCTTACTAATGGTGAAAAATTTAAGAATTTGACAGATTGTGAAATTTTTGATTATCAAGATAAAGCATCTTTTTTAAAACGACTGATTGCCAAAGAATATTTTTCACCATGTATAGATGCAATATTCCATCAAGGAGCTTGTTCCAGCACTACTGAATGGGATGGCCGTTATATGATGGCAAATAATTATGAATATTCTAAAACTATACTACATTACTGTTTATCCAAACATATTCCACTATTTTACGCTTCTAGTGCTTCAGTTTATGGTGAAGGCAAAATATTCAGAGAATCTCGTAATCTTGAAAATCCTTTAAATATGTATGGCTATTCTAAATTTTTATTCGACCAATATGTACGACAAGTTTTATCTACCGCTACTTCTCAAGTAATAGGTTTACGTTATTTTAATGTCTATGGGCCTAGAGAACAACATAAAGGCAGTATGGCCAGCGTCGCCTATCACTTACATCAACAACTATTAGCTGGGAATGAAGAAATACAGCTATTTGAAGGTTGTGATGGTTATGCTAATGGTGAGCAAAGACGAGATTTTATCTATGTAGATGATGTAGTTAACGTTAATTTATGGTTTATGGATCATCCAGATAAAACCGGTATTTTTAATGTTGGCACTGGCCGTAGTCAGCCATTTAATGATATTGCTAAAGCTGTTATTAAATGGCATAAAAAAGGTAGAATTAAATATATTCCTTTCCCAGACCATTTAAAAGGCCGTTATCAAAGTTTCACTCAAGCTGATATTTCTAATTTATTGGATATTGGTTATAATCGTTCTTTCCGAGTAGTCGAAGAAGGGGTAAAAAATTATTTAGATTGGTTAACCGATAAAGCAAATGGCAAACTTTAATAATCTGGGTTCGATATAAAAAATGTTGAACATGAATCACTAAGTTGGAGTTCAAAGCAAAGCTTTGTATATTTTAAGCAATTAAGTAGGAAGACAAAATTATATTACCAAAAATTAAGTAAAATTAATATTATAATTTTTTCCAATATTAGCTAGTATATTATACAAAGAATCTCTCAG
>JASFYV010000333.1:0-22341 GCA_045046925.1 Candidatus Marithrix sp.
AGATATTTTAACCCAACGTTTCGCTTAATTTTTAGTCTAATTTCTTTGGAATAATCTGACATTTTATCTAGGATTTAACTGTCGAAGCCCACTGCCGAAAATCCTGATGCAAACAACCTTTCAAGGACACCAACATGAAAAACTTCTTTTTACTTATAATTAGCGGTACTATCATAGCTATAATTGCATTATTCATTGAATACCGATTTTTTAATGCAAGTGAAGTATCGGCTGATCAAAATTTTCGTGATTTAGGTGGCATTGCTTCCGACCAAATTAAAGAATCTAAACCAATCCAAAAAATTATAACACCAGTAGTATCAGCAAAACCACTAATTAACGTTAAAATTCAATATATTTATCGACATAAAAATGGCAAAAAGTTTCAACCTCTAACTAACAAAAGCATATTACATTCTGGCGATTTCTATAAAATAGTATTCACTCCCACCGAAACTAGCTATCTTTACATATTTCAAAAAGGCTCAACAGGCAATATTTTCCGCCTATTTCCGATGCAGAGTTATAAAAGCGTAGTCGTCAATAATAACAATCCAACTGAAGCCAAAACCTATTACATTCCAGCGAAAGATAAATCATTTTTCCTAGACGACCAAACTGGTACAGAATCACTCTATATAATTGTAACTAATCAAAAAGATGAAGCTTTAGAAACTCAATATCAACAGGTATTAATTGCCAGACAAGGGAAAAAATCACAAAAAATCCAAGTTGCTCAAAGAGCTTTAGAACAGATAATAGCAATGCGAGATTTCGGTGGAATTGCAGAGGATTTGACTAATACAAAAGTAAACTGGACTGAAGCTGGACAACAATTTTCCGCTATTTTAGCTAGGTTAAAAAGTTGCGATGGTTGTGTGAGTACGATAAGTTTTCAACACAGATAGGAGGTAGACCTGACAGGTTTTGGAAACCTGTCAGGTCTGATCCTAATTAAAGTATAAATTATGTCTAAATCATTAATAATTATTTTACTATTTTTTTATACCACAACTTGGGCAAATAAGCCATTGTTTATCGATGGAAAAACTGAGATAAAATATATAATTCAAAATTTAACCAAGCAACCCAAAATGCGTGGTTATCGTGATTTAGGTGGAATTGCTGAAGACGATCCTCCAAAGGTAGCTGCATTAATTAATTTCAAATTTGATTCAGCTATTATTTTAGAAGAATCTAAACCATTATTAAACAAATTTGGCCAAGCTTTACAAAGTGATGAATTGGCTCATTCAGTATTGATGATTGCTGGCCATACTGACAGCACTGGTAGCAATATTTATAATCTATCTTTATCTTATAAACGAGCCGAAGCAGTCAAAAACTATTTATTACAACAATATGAATTAACTGAACAACGTTTAGTAATAAAAGCATATGGAGAAGATCAACCAATTGACACCAATGCAACAGAAGAAGGACGTACTTTAAATCGTCGAGTTGAATTTATTCGGATTGATTAAGGTTCATGCCTATTACCAGTAAACAATTCATAGTAATACTAATAAAGTAATTGGTTTTTGAATTTAATTAAGCATTAAGAATTCATAATTAAGAATTACTATAATTTTAATCAAACATTTCATGGGTAATATTGTCATATAAACTATGAGCGTAAGCAACTTCACTTTTGCGATAATCAGCAGATGCTTTTATGGGTGAAGAACCACTTGCCCCTTGTGATACTAATATTTTCCCATTTTCTACTCGATATACCCCAGCCACTGAAATTCCAAATTCGTCTCCCACCACACTATAGCAAGTATTTACTAAAGATGGATTGACCATTTCTACTCCACGTAAAGAAGCAGTAACAGCTTGCGCACAGACTTTAGCTTGTGAATTAGCAGAATAGGCAGATTTTGGCATCACTCCAGCAATACAGGCATCGCCTATCACATAAATGTCTGAGTGAAGACTAGATTCAAAAGTTCTTTGATCAACTGGACACCAACCACTAGCATCAGTTAAACCATTATCAATAGCAATCTTACCTGCTCGTTGCGGTGGAATAACATTAATTACAGCAGCAGTATGTTTGTCTTCTGAAGTATGAATAGTCATTGCTTTAGCATCAACTGCTGTTAACTTGCCGCCTCTATCTGGTGGAATCCATTCTAACAAGCTATTATTAGTTCCATAATTATAGAGTTGTTCCCAACCTTGAGTAAATAAACTTTGTTTGGCAAAACTTTGATTGGAATCTAAAATTATTACTTTGGATTTTGGTTTATTACGTTTAAAATATTGAGCTATTAAACTAGCACGTTCATAAGGGCCAGGTGGGCAACGGAATGGCTTAGGAGGAACTGTAATAATAATATTCTCACCATTCTTCATAGCTTGTAGCTGTTTTTTCAGTATTGTGGTTTGAGAGCCAGCCTTCCAAGCATGAGGAATTTTATCTACCATAGTTTCATCATAACCATCAATAGCATCCCAGTTAAAACTGATGCCTGGTGATACGATCAAACGGTCATAACTTAATGTTTCCCCATTTTGTAACTTAACTTGCTTTAAATCTGCTTCAATATTAGTAGCTTGTGAATAAACTACATTGATACCATATTTGGTTAAATTAGCATAATCATATTTGATTGATTCGATGGTTCGAGTTCCACCTATAACTTCATTACTCATGAAACAGGTGTAATAATGTTGGTTTTGTTCAACTAAAGTTACATCAATATTAGATTCAACTTTACGAATATATTTTGCAGCGATAACTCCACCAGCTCCGCCACCTATGATAACAACTTTTTGTTTGATTTTAGAATTAATTGCATAAAAACCTGCAACACCAGCAGCGGTTGCAGCAGTCACAGCTAAAAATGTTCTACGAGTAAAATTTGCCACTATTTTCCACCTAGGCTAGCATAATAATGAATAAGATTTTCCAGACTATCTTGACTGTTATTATCAATAAAATGTTTTAACGCATTTTTCATCAAAGGAGAAAGAGTAGGGTCAGAATCATTAATAAATTCAGTTAAGCGATGTCGTAAGTATGGCATTTGTTGGCCAGCCAAATTATTGGATAGCAGTTCGGTTGTTTTGCCTTCAATTTTATGACAACCATTACAATATAAGTTATGTAGTTGTCTACCTTTTACCGCTCTTTCACTATCAAAATCTTGACGATGAGGAATTGCTTGTTGTTGGCTAAAAAATTGAGCCATAATTCTAATTTCACTATCAGTATAACCTTTTGCGATTACTCTCATAACTGTACTAGATCGTTCGCCAGATCGCATATCTTGCATAGCTTTAATAAATAATTTTTCCCGCATATTAGCAATGTTTGGAGTTGCTGACCCAACACTAGAACCATCAGTTCCATGACAAGCAATACAAGTATCAACCAACATATGAATTTGTGGATTCGCAGCATTTATCGGTAAATTAAATAATAAACCAATTATTAGAATAAAGTATTTAAATTTTGGATATAACATTTTTTCCTAGTTTTGTAAATATTTCCTATAGCTAATAGCTAAATTAAATTCAAAGCAGAAATTTAGAATTATATAGAAGTATATTATATATTCATTCTTTGTACAGGATATTAATCAATTAAATTACGGGAGTTAATTCTATTCTTAAAATTTTAGATATTTGCATAATTTTGACGAGTGATTAAATATTATTTATCCAAAAATATATTCATCAATTGATGTAAGGTGTATAATCATAAAATCAGATATTATCATTATATAAATGACTGACATTCTTATTACTATTATTTATAATAAATTGGTTGATTATTTGTTTAACAATTGAGAAAAATTTTAGGCAAAACTTTATGATTAAAAGTAAATTTCTAATACTTCTTAGTAGTATTTTATTTATATCCTGTACAACAGTTCAACCACCAAATGAACCTATAGGAGTACATCCAGTTGAAATCCATACTCATCGAATTGAAACTAATAAAACATTAAATCCTATCTCAGCTCCACCAATAAAAACTCCAATAATTCAAGAATCACCACTCCCAGTAGCACAATTACCAGTTCCTTTATTATCATTACGCAGTATACCAGCAGTTCCTGGTGGCATAGCTTGGGTATCTTTACGCAGTTTGAGTAATTCACCACCTATAATTAAATATCAAAATAAACGAGTAGTAGTTTTACGCTATGAACAACAATGGATAGCGTTAGTAGGTATTCCATTAAATACTAAACTTGGCCGACACACAGTTATAGATCAAGAAACTAATCAGCAATACTCGTTTAAAGTAATTAAGAAACAATATAAAGTCCAAAGGATTAGAATTAAGAATAAACGTAAAGTAAATCCTACCCCAAATGATTTGCAAAGAATTAGGCGTGAAAAACAATTAATTAAAGAAGCTTTAGCAACCACCTGGCGAGCAACAACAACATCACCATTACCGCTAATGCAACCAATTCGTGGGCGTTTTAGTAGTTCTTTCGGTCGACAACGTTATTTTAATGGCCAACGTCGTAGCTCTCATACTGGTTTAGATATCGCTGCTCCACTTGGAACTCCGATTGGAGCTGCCACTACTGGCAAAGTAATAAGAACTGGCAACTATTTTTTTACTGGTAATACCGTAATAATTGATCATGGACAAGGAGTGGTTACTTTATACGGGCATTTGAATACAATTAAAGTTATATCAGGACAAATAGTTAAAATTGGGGAAGTTATTGGTACAGTTGGAAAAACTGGTCGTGCTACTGGTCCACATCTACATTGGAGCGTTAGCTTGAATCAAAATATGATTGACCCAACACTGATAATGAAGTAATCTATATACTAATTTTTAATCGTGGTCAACATATTTTAATCTTAATGGATATTTGCATGTTTTCACAATTAGTTGGCGACGATTTATACTTGCATAAGTCAGTATGATTTACGCATTAATTTTTCTCCCAACTAAGGATTTTTTGTGTCTTTTAAAAGTTTTGATTTACATCCTGCCATTCTCAAAGCCATAGATAAATGTGGCTATACTACTCCTACTCCAATTCAAGCAGAAGCAATTCCTAAAGTCATAAATGGCTGTGATTTAATTGCTTCAGCTAATACTGGAACTGGTAAGACAGCTGCTTTTGTGTTACCACTTTTACAAGGTTTATCAAAAACACGTCAGCACAAACAACAACGTGGTCAACCATCAGTATTAATATTAACTCCAACTAGAGAATTAGCCAATCAAGTTACTCAAGCTATCCGTGACTATGGCAAAAATATCCGAGTTTTTAGCGTAAGTTTGGTAGGTGGTATGCCATATGGTCCACAACTGAAAAGCTTATCCAAACCAATTGATATCGTGGTGGCTACTCCAGGTCGTTTAATTGACCATATTGAAAATCGCAATATTGATTTGTCTGGGGTAAATATGTTGATCCTTGATGAAGCTGATCGCATGTTAGATATGGGATTTGTTGATGAAGTAAATAAAATAGCTAATTTTACTCCTGAAAGTCGACAAACTTTATTGTTCACAGCCACTTGGGATGATCGAATGGCTAGTTTGGCACGTAATCTATTGAATGATCCACAACGGATTGCAATGGATAAAAAGCCTACTCAAGAAAATATTGAACAACGTTTACATATTGCTGATGATGTTGCACATAAAAACCGTTTACTCCAGCATTTGTTAGATGATGATGGTTTAACCCAAGCCATTATTTTTTCGGCTACTAAACTGGGAGCTGATATACTAGCAAGAGATTTAAAAGCTCTAGGTTATTCTGCTGCTGCATTACATGGTGATATGAAACAAGCAGCTCGTAATCGAACTTTACAAAATATGCGTAGAGGTAAATTACGTTTATTAGTTGCCACTGATGTTGCCGCTCGTGGGATTGATATGACTAGCGTTAGTCATGTGATAAACTTTGATATTCCAAGGTTTGCTGAAGATTATGTACATCGGATTGGTCGTACAGGAAGAGCCGGAGCTGCTGGTACTGCAATTTCATTTGTATTACCAGATGATCTATTGCATTTAGAACGGATAGAACGTTATACTGGACAACAGGTACCACGCCTAATCATACCTGGTTTAGAACCTACTAAAACCTTGGGACGTAAAAAGAAAAAACGTAAACCTAATGGTAGAGGTTATTCAGCATCTGGTAAGAAAAGTAGTTATGGCGATCAAAAACGTAAGGGTGGTGGTAGTAGTGGTGGTGGTCGTCATCTTAATCAACCTCCAGCCCATCGCCGTAAACAACGAGGTACAGGTACAGCAACTAAAAAAGCTGCTGCATAAAATTTAAGGATTTAGAAATATGGATGCTGTTATTACCTTTGATGAGGGTATGCAAGTTACTGCTCAATTCAAAAATTTTATTGTAAATACTGATCAAGCTAAAACGGCTGGTGGGAAAGAGGCTTTTCCAGACCCCTTTTCTTATTTTTTAAGTAGCTTAGGTACTTGTGCCGGTTATTTTGTTTTACGTTTTTGTCAGTCACGCAATATTTCTACTGAAGGAATTAAACTACATCAATCTAATGATTGGAATGCTGGACGAGTCGAAAATATACATATTGAAATTGAATTACCTCCTTCTTTTCCAGAAAAATATGCTACAGCTTTGATTCGGGCTACAAATGAGTGTACTGTAAAAAAGACTCTGATGAACCCACCTCAGATTGAAGTAACAATTAAATAGATAATTATAAAAATTATCACATAAATTTATAAATCAGAACAATGCCTATTGAGTTTCAGTAGGCATAGTTTTATTACCATATTTTTAATAAGGGAATAGATGAGTGATTCAACGTAATATAGTGAAAGCAAAAACCTTTATCAATAATTCTGTTTCTAAGGTGCGTAAAACTAATATGTCATCATCAGATCGTAATAATAACTCTTTACCTAGATGGATGGTATTTGCTAAAGAAGTTTTACGTAATCCTAAGGCAATGGGAGCTGCTTGTGAAAGTTCACCGAAACTAGCCAAAGCTATAGCAGAGTTTATTCCAGTAGACAAACCTGGTTGTATAGTAGAGTTAGGAGCTGGGACTGGAATAGTTACAGAAGCATTATTACAACGTGGTATTGCTCCAGAAAATTTAATATCAGTAGAATTATCTTCTGTTTTTGCCGATTTTTTACAACATAAATTTCCTCAAGTTCGAACTATTAATGGCGATGCTTTACATTTAAAAGATTTATTAGGAGAAGATAGTAGTAGAGTTCACACTATAATTTCTGGTTTACCATTTCGTACTTTACCACATATGCATGTACATGGCATAGTTAAACAAATAGATGAGATAACTTCAAATAATAATGGCACTTATATTCAGTTTACTTATGACCTAAGAAATGTTTCATCATCATTTTTACCGCATCATTTTAAACGTATAGACCATAAAATTATTTGGAGAAATATTCCTCCAGCTCGAATAAATGTTTATAACTCTGAACAATAAGCAAAATATTTCGGAGATAGTTAAATTTCCGAAATATTTCAATAGTTATTTAGCTCGTGATAGGTATTCACCGTTACGAGTATCAACTTTGATTAAATCACCAATATTGATAAATAATGGCACTCGTATGACAGCACCAGTCTCTAAAGTAGCAGCCTTATTACCACCACCAGAAGTATCACCACGTAAACCAGGATCAGTATCTGATACTTTCAAGTTTACAAAATTCGGGGGAGTTATAGCTATAGGTTGATTATTCCATAATGTCACTATACATTTCTCTTGACCTTTTAACCACTTTTTAGTATCACCAATTGCATTGAGATCAGCAGCATACTGTTCATAAGTATCTGTTACCATGAAATGATAAAATTCATCATCATTATATAAATAATCCATTTCCGTCTCCATAACATCGGCTCCTTCCAATGATTCTCCTGATTTAAAAGTTCGTTCTATTATTTTTCCAGTTTTGAGATTGCGTAATTTAACCCTATTAAAAGCTTGTCCTTTACCAGGTTTAACAAACTCATTTTCTATTATGTTACAAGGGTAATCGTCCAACATTAACTTAAGTCCGGCTTTAAATTCACTAGTATTAAAAGTGGCCATTAAAAAACTCCTAATTAAAATATATGATAGATTGGCAATCTAATTTACGGCAAGCAATCCGTAATCCTGTACGTTTATTAGAATTATTAGAATTATCTAATTTAGAATATTCTACCAACAGCTTTAATCTTTTGGTTCCTATGGGATATGTAAAACGGATGCGTAAAGGGGATCCAAATGATCCATTGTTGCGGCAAATATTACCATTACCTAAAGAAAATCAAAAATCTATACAATTTAGTAATGATCCAGTTGGTGATCTTGTAGCCGAAAAAATTCCGGGTTTATTACAAAAATATCATGGTCGAGTATTATTATTATTGACTACAGCTTGTGCTATCCATTGTCGTTATTGTTTTCGGCAACACTCAAAATTTTCTACTTCACAATATCAGACTATACTTAATAATATTAAAACTGATCCATCTATTACTGAAGTAATTTTAAGTGGTGGTGATCCATTAATTTTATCAGATGATTATTTAACCAAATTGATAAATAGTATTGCTAATATTCCTCATGTTAAACGATTACGAATTCATACTCGTTTACCCATTGTGTTACCAGAAAGAGTAAATTCTGAATTATTAACTTGTTTAACAAAAAATCGTTTACAACCAATTATAGTTGTACATGTTAATCATGCTAATGAGATAGACGACGAGGTCAAACAAGCTTTGCAAAGTTTAATTGCCGCAAATATCACTGTATTGAACCAATCAGTTTTATTGTATGGCATTAATGATAACATAACCGCCTTGACTAATCTTAGTGAAACGTTGTTTAATTGTAGAGTATTGCCATACTATTTACATTTATTAGATCGAGTACAAGGAGCAGCTCATTTTGAAGTTGAAGAAAGTAAAGCGATACAATTACTAGAACAAATGCGAATACAGTTACCAGGCTATTTAGTACCTAAAATGGTTCGTGAAATAGCTGGTATGCCTTATAAGCAACCATTATGATTGATATTACTTTTACATACTAAAATGACTATGAATAAAAATTATAAATCATTTATTAAACCAGAAGAGATAAAATTTTTTAAGCTAATTTATAAGCATAAAATTTGCTTTAAATATAGATTTGTTAAATTATTATTAATTTTTATAACAATAGTTTCTAGTTCAGCTTGTAAACCTTTGTCTATTCAAAATCAAATAAATCAACAATCTAATGAAATTGCAAAACCCAAATATATTCAAAGAGCTTTATTAAATGCAAACCAGATAGAAAAAAGAATTTGGATGAATGAAGGTTTAGGGGATATAAATAATTTAATAGTTTGGAATCAAGGAGAAGATTTTGCATCATTAGGTGTTGGACATTTTATTTGGTATCCTGCTGGTAAACCAAAAATATACACAGAAACTTTTCCTAAATTAATAACTTTTTTTCAATCACAAAATATTAAAATTCCAACTTGGTTACAAACAGAATTAGCAGCACCTTGGAAATCGTATGTGGAATTTCAATCTGCTACTAACAATTATAAAATGAAAGAATTACATTATTTACTTGCTAATACATTTCAGCTACAAATTCAATTTATTATTCAACGTTTGGAACACGCACTAACAAAAATATTACAAAGTTTATCCATTCCAGCTAAAAAAAATTATATATCAAGTCAATTTAATCGAGTCGCAATTGAAAATAATGGTGTGTATGCATTAACTGATTACATAAATTTTAAAGGTGAAGGAATCAACCCAAATGAACGTTATAAGGGATATGGTTGGGGATTATTACAAGTTCTTGATAATATGAAAAATACTTCTAATACAATGGTAGCATTTGCATTAGCAGCTAATTTTGTGCTTGAACGAAGAATTAAAAATTCCCCTCCAGCAAAAAATGAACAAAGATGGCGAAATGGATGGAAAAAACGGGTTAATACTTATATAGCATTTCCCAATTAAATAACTTTATAGTAAATTGATTTTGAATTTAATCATGAAAAAACAACTTAAACTAAAATGATTCAAACAAAAGAAAAAACTTCTCGTATTATGATTATAGATCGTTCTGAAGTGGCACGTTCTATAATTTCTCATATTCTACAAAAAGAAATGGATAATACTTATATTGTAACTTGTGGTAGTGCTGAAGAAGCGATGGAACATTTACATCGAGAAAAATTTGATTTAATTACTACTTCATTATTACTACCTGGATTAGATGGATTAGATTTATGTTATGAAATCCGAAAAAGTGAAAAACAACATCTAACTCCAGTAATAGTTGTATCCAGTGATGCAGATCGACGTTTATTAAGAGAAGGATTCTCAGCCGGAGTAACAGATTATTTTAATAAATCCTTAGGCTATAAACGATTAGTTGAATTTATTAAAGATGTATCACAACGTCATTCTGGTATGGTAGGCCGAATTTTATATGTTGAAGATAGTTTAAGCACTGCCCAAACTACTCAAAATCTTATGGAACGGCATGGTTTATATATTACCCATACTACTAGTGGTGAGGATGCTTTACAATTATTAAAAAATACTAACCAAAGTAATGAATTTGATATTGTATTTTCTGATTTTTTCTTGGAAGGCCAAATGACTGGCGGGGATTTATTATATGCAATTCGTACCCAGCTCCATTATTCTAGACAAGAAATGCCAGTTTTAGTGATCACAATTGAAGATAATAAACAATGCCAAACCGAAATTTTTCATGCTGGAGCTAATGATTTTGTTACTAAACCAGTAAAAGAAGAGGTTTTAATTGCTAGGGTAAAATCATTATTGTTAGTAAAACATCAGTATAAAGTGATTAAACGTTATTCTAAAGATATTTATAATTTAGAAACAATTGATGATTTAACCAGAGTCCACAATAAAAAATTCTTGCTTAAACAGGGTAAAAATTTTATTGCTAAGTGCAAAAACGTTTGTTTAATGATGGTTGATATTGATCATTTTGAAAAACTTGATGAATCACAAGGCCATTTAATTGGAGATCATATTTTGCATCTTTTTGGCCAATTTTTAATTAATTATTTTCCTGATGAAACTTTGATAGCTCGTTTTGCTGGAAAAAAATTTACAGTTTTAATGCCTTGTACGTTAGATAAAGGTAAAAATATTGCAGAAAAATTTCGATATAAAACAATTAATCTGAAACCAGAAGGATTTGATATTACTGTAAGTATTGGGTTAACTTCATCAGAAGGTCAAGAGGAAACAACTTTAGCTAATCTTCTGTCAAATGCTGATAGTGCTTTACATTCTGCTCAACAACAAGGTAATAACCGTTCTTGTTTATGTACAGTACAAAAAAATGTTACTAATGTCTAATGAAATTTATTAGCAAATCAGCATATAATTACAATTCTATACAGTATAATTAGTTTTGTGTAAGAGCTTATTAAGTAATTTATGTAATCAAATATTTAAAATAAATATTCGTTTTTTTTAACTTTAAAGGTATAGAAAATATTAATTTTTTTGCATACTTTAACTTGTATATGACTAATTATTGTATCGAATAAGTACAACAAGTTTTGGAAATTGATATATGAATATTATGAATAATAAGGCATTTAGTATAAAAGTTATTTTATGGTTTTTCATGATAATTATTGTAATAACTTTATTATCTATCGCTATCATGTTTATAAAACAACAAAATGAATTGCAAAATAAATTAATTTACTCTAAATTACAACAAGTTACAACAAATTTTGCCCAACATTTGGATCAAGAAATAGAATTAGCTGAACATAGTGTACGCAGATTAAAGGGATATATACCAATTTTAGATATGAATGTTGAAGAAAAAGTGACATTTTTACAAAATATGATGGCTAATAATCTACAATTTAATAGTAATCATTATAGTAATTATATTGCTTTTGAAACTAATAAAGCCACTAAATATTTTAATAAAAGAGGAAAATTATTGCTTGCTCATAAAAATATTTCTTTGCTTGATACGGTAAGATATAACAAACCACAACATGTAATTCATAAATCTATCAATAGTTTAAACTACTCCAATGATCCTAGAAAATCTTGGTATTATTTAAGTAAACATACTCCAGATATGCAAATTACTCCTATTTATTTTGATAATGATTACACCAAGACAACTATAATTAGTATTAGTCAAGGTTTATATGAATATCAAACTTTTGAAGGTGTGGTTGGAGTCAGCATATTAATAGATACGTTTTTTGAAGATGTAGAAAACAAACGATTTGGTGACACTGGTTATATGTTTCTAGTTGATTATAATGAAGGTATAGTTTTAAGTAGAACTAATGATACTAGATTTGTAAATGCTCCTGAACGTCAAATCAATAATTTATATACTGAAAATACCAGCCTATCATTTTGGAAAAATGTGATTAATGAAGATACTCCTTATTTAGAAGTGGAAAATACCGATGGAGAACTTTATACTTTATCTTCTAAAAAGCTAGTTAGTTTGCCCTGGACTTTAATAGGCTATCAGAAAACTTCCGAAATTAAGAATAGTTCTAAGTCTAATTCTTGGTATTTGATAATCATGGTCGGATTTGTAATTTTATTGTTAATAATTTTAATGTCGATACTGTTTAAACTTTTAATTTCTCCATTGCAGATTTTACAACAATCAATCAAAAACCTTGCCAATCATAATCCTAATCATCATTTTACTATTTCATCTCGAACTGTTATAGAATTGCAAGTTTTAGCTATTGATTTTAAATCACTAATAACTAAAGTTACGAAAATAAATCATGAAAAAAATGAATGTATAAAACGGTTGCAAAATACGCTTATAACCAATACTGAACAAGAAAAAAAATTAGAACGATATCAAGCCAAATTAACAAAATTCCATAGTAAAACAAAAAATTTTCAAACTGATTTAGAAAAATCTCATTTAGAAATCCAAAAAGCTCGAGTAAAAATTCAAAAATATAAATTAGATTCTAAACGGGCTAAAGTACAAACTCGTAGTGCAGATCAAACAAAAACTCAATTTTTGGCTAATATGGGTCTTGAATTGCGTACCCCAATGAATGCAATTATTGGCTATACTGAAATGTTACAAGAGGATGCTAAAGAGATTGAACAAAATGAATTTCTGTTAGATTTACAAAAAATCCATGGAGCAAGCTTTCACTTGTTAGATTTGATTAATAATTTGTTTGACATGTCACAAATCGAATCCAGCCAGTTAGATTTGTATTTAGAAACTTTTGATATAGCCCCAATGATTCAAGATGTTGTAGCAACAGTCTCCCCATTATTAGAAAAACGTTCTAATATTTTGAAAGTTAGTTGTGATCCAGCTTTAGGCACTATGTCGGCTGATTTAACTAAAGTTCGCCAAAATTTAATTAATTTATTAAGTAATGCCAACAAATTTTCCAGACAAAGCACAATTTCGTTGGATGTTAATCGAGAAGTAATAGATGGAATCGATTGGATTATATTTCATATTCTTGACCAAGGTATTGGAATGACCCAAGAACAAATTGAAAAATTGTTTCATGCCTTTGCCCAATTTGAAATGGAATTATCTTCAACTGGTCATAGCAATTTAAGTCTAGCGGTTACCAAACAATTTTGCCAAATTATGGGTGGAGATATTTTCGTTGAAAGTCAATTTGGGCAAGGCAGCACTTTTATTATGCGGCTTCCAGCTCATGTTACTCCTGTGGGTAAATAATTTTAGGATTTATGTATTGATAAGATCATAATATTGTGAAACTATTTAAATACAATAAGTTACTATATTTATAGTTATATTTAATATGTATATAAATTATGTGAAAATTGTCGTGAGGTTTCGTGTGATTTGAATGGAGAACGGATTTCTTGGATACCAGTAGTGGTTATTGTTTGAGTTTGTTTGAACAAGATTTAACGGATTAAAGGATTAACATGATTAACAATCAAAACCGATTTGATTTTAATGTTTTTTAATCCTGAAAATCCAATAATCCTGTAAATTCTGATTCAGACAGTTAATCCGTTAAATCTTGTTCAAAAAACTTGACAAATGAAACTAGATTTATTGTAATCCTAGGTTAAAGTGCATTTCAGTCGAATCAGGCATTTACCAAAATGTTCTTTAACTATTTGATTTTAATAAAGTCTTATATAAGTTATTGATTTTAAAGGTATCGGGTCCAACTAAGATATAAAAGTTGGATAAAGGTAGTAAGTTTTATATTTATTATTTAAATCAAAGGTTTACTTTATAAAACCTTGTAAATAGTAAGGTGAAGTCGCCCCGAACATAATCAATTAGTTATATTAAATTTAGTAGTAAAAAAATAGCAAAAATAGTTAAAATAGCCTGATGAAAAGTAGGGTTATTAGGGGTCGCCCCGATTTGCTTTTTAAGTTGTTGATTTTAAAAGTGGGATAATACCCGCTCTTTCATGAAGGTTCACCGTTTAGGTGATTGAAACCAACATCTGTCAATACAACATTTTCCGGTAACTTCTTTCATGAAGGTTCACCGTTTAGGTGATTGAAACAAGGAGCCATAGGAAATGACGATGGAAACATCTCCTTTCATGAAGGTTCACCGTTTAGGTGATTGAAACAATATTGCATTCATTACAAATATCAATAGGTATCCAACTTTCATGAAGGTTCACCGTTTAGGTGATTGAAACATTAAATTTAAATTTCCCTCGTTCCCAACGTCCTCGTTGGGAACGCATACCAAGACGCTCCAGCGTCAAATTAATCAAATGAATTTAAATGGGCAGAAGTCGCTATAAAATATATGAACCATCATCTCCTCACTTTCTAACTTGCACTGTAATTAATTGGATACCAATATTCACTCGCCAAGAAACAACTCAAATAATTCTTGATTCATTCATATATCTACAGAAAAATCATAATGTAAAAATATATGGATATGTGATTTTAGAAAATCATCTTCATTGGATAGCTCAAGCAGACAACCTATCTAAAGAAATCCATCGTTTTAAATCATATACAGCAAAAATGCTTATAAGATATTTTGAACAATGCAATATAGATAAGATACTCAAACAATTTAAATTCTGTAAAAAAAATCATAAAGTAGATCGTACTTATCAAGTTTGGGAAGAAGGTAATCATCCTCAATTAGTTCAAAATGATGAAATATTGATTCAAAAGTTAGATTACATTCATCAAAATCCAGTTAAACGTGGTTATGTTGATAAACCTGAACATTGGCGTTATTCAAGTGCTAGAAATTATGCTGGAGATTCTGGTTTGATTGACTTATTTATGGGATGGAAATAAAAATTGACGCTAGAGCGTCATGGTATGCATTCCCAACGAAGACGTTGGGAACGAGGAATAAAATAGACTGGAAAACTTTAGTAAATGGAATCTTGAAGACTAAAGTTGGAAATGTAACTGTGTTATATAATGTTCAATCATTGTCAGAATTTAAGGATTTCCAGAATTAAAAAGCATTAAAATCAAATCGGTTTTAATTGTAAATCCTGTACATCTTTTAATCCTGTAAATCCTGATTCAGACAACTAATCCTTTAATCCAGCCCAATCCAATTCAAACACTCCTTATTACAACTCATTTGCATCTCCAAAAATAAATCTGTTATAATCCACATTTTATCGGAAAATCACAATGAAAGAATTACAAGCTGTACACTACGGGAAAATTGAATTAATCCCCGGAATAAAATGTGATGGATATGTACTGTCTGATGGTACTGCTTGTCTTAGTGAACGTGGTACTGCCGAGCTTTTGGGAGTTGATCAAAGATTCTTAAATCGCATGAGGACAAACTGGCCTCCAAAAACAATAAAACCCTTTATTGATAAGGGTTGGAGCATGAGGACAAACTTAGTCAAAGTGGTCGCTAAAAATAGTCCTTATCAAGGTAGAAAAATAGTAATTTATGATTCATCAACAATAGAAAGTTTGATTCGTTATTATATTCTAGCATTTGGAAACAATAAATTGCGTCAAAATCAAAAACATATTGGAGAAAGATGTGCTATTTTATCAGCTAGTTTAATTAGAACCGCCCTAGAATCCGCCATAAAACAAGCCTGTGGCCTTAATCCCAATATCCAAAAAATTGCCCAGAAGAGTTATGCAGATGTCGTCAAATTACTGAAAGATTTAAACTTTATTTGTTCAATTGAGGGTGATATTGCTACCAAGAAAGACATTGCCAAATTTACCGAACTGCCAATCAGTACTATCAATTACTACCTTAAAAATCATACCGATGCTATCAACACAATTCAACTAGACATTCCAACTATCAGACAATCTGGTTCTACAGCTAACCGCATGAATGGCTACGCACTGGAAGATGTTGGTAAAATAGTTTTAGGTATGGATTCAGTAATAGGAATAGAATTGAAAAAGCAGGTATTTGGAACTATCAGCACTTTGGATAAATTAGATACCAAAGGAGAGATAGAATGGCAACAAGTCCTAGCCCAAGTATTTGAGAATCTTGGTTTTCAGCATAATTACCAAATGGGAAAATACAAAGTTGATTTCTTCGTTAAAGATTTAAATCTTATCCTAGAATGCAATGGCTACGACAATCATAGTTCTTATGATGAAATAGCAGAAAAAGAAAGAGAGCGGTCTATTACCAAAAATTATAGTTTAGTTCGTTTTCATCATAAAATAGACTGGAAGACTTTGGTTAATGGAATATTAAGGACTAAAATAGGGGATACGACTGTGCTGTATAATGTTCAATCATTGTCAGAATCAGGATTCGCAGGATTATAGGATGTGCAGGATAAATCTAAACCATAATTATTTAATAAAAGATTTTAATCCAGAAAATCATTTAATCCTGTCAATCCTGATTCAGATAATTTGACAAATGAAACTAGATTTATTACAAACCGTAGGTTAAAGTGCATTTCAGCCGAATCAGGCATTTACCAAAATGTTCTCTAATAAATTGATTTTAACTTATTTTTATATAAGTTATTGATTTTAAAGGTATCGGGTCTAACTATGATACAAAAAATTGGTTAGAAGTAGTAGGTTTTATATTTATTATTTAAATCAATGATTTACTTTATATTTTACTATAAATAGCAAGGTAAAGTCGCCCCGATTTGCTTTTTAAGTTGTTGATTTTAAAAGCGGTAAAATACCCGCCCTTTCATGAAGGTTCACCGTTTAGGTGATTGAAACACTTCTCCTGCATTTGAACAATATTACAATCTTTTCTTTCATGAAGGTTCACCGTTCAGATGATTGAACAAGATTACACAGATTAAAAGATATGATTAAGTTAAAATCATCTGGTTTAAAATCCTGTACATCCTTTAATCCGTTAAATATTGTTCAAAATTAGGCTTGATAATTGAGGTCAGAGTAAAATAAATATTAGCCAATATACAGCTCTCGTAGGATGTATAATTAACTCGGCTAAACTACTAGTTAGCAATATTAAATATAGTATTATATTTTTGAGAAAAACTTGAGAATGACGCTAAATTAAGGTAATCTATGTCTAAAACTAAAAGATATAATTAAGTATTCTACACAAAATATTTATAGTTCTGCAACATTCAGAAAATAGACCATATTTTCCAAGATTAATTGTTAATAATATTTATAATATGTGAGTTATAAAATGTTTAAATTTTTCATACTTTCAATAATGCTTTTGGTTATTATTAGTTGTGAGCAACAAGATACTAAAGTTGAGTCAAAAACTCAGGATTTAACTTCTTACTCTGATTGTGAAAATATCAAAAGTTGTTTACGCATACCATTAGGTGGCAAGGTCAAAACTATTGATCCAGGCCTGGTTAATCAAGTATTAGATTATATAGTGATTGATCAATTATTTGTTGGTTTAACAGCTTTAGAGAAAGACACCTATAATGTAATTCCTGCGTTAGCTACTAGTTGGCAAGTCAGTGCAGATGGTAAGGTTTACACGTTTATATTACGTCAAAATATAACATGGAACGATGGAAATCCAATAACAGCTCATGATTTTGTATGGACAATCCAACGTAATCTTGCCAAAGAAACTAAATCTTCCAATGCTTCTGCATTATTTATTATCAAAAATGCCGAACTATTTCATAAAGGTGAGATAGATAAGGCAATGGTAGGTGTGCGTGCAGTTGGAGATTATAAACTTAGCTTTGAACTAGAACATGCTGCCGGGTATTTCCCTTCTTTAGTGAATCTAAGAGTTTATCGACCTTTGCCTAAACATGTTATTACTAAGTATGGAAAAAAATGGACTGAACCTAATAATATAATAACTAATGGACCTTATTACCTAAGTAGTTGGGATAAAGGTAATAAAATTGGTTTAAAAAGAAACCCAACATATTATGCTAAGGGAAAAGCTAATATTCAGGAAATTTATTACTATATAATTCCAGAAAATTATATTGGCCTAACTATGTACGAGAAAAATGATTTGGATATAATAGGTGGTTTATATCTCAAATTGCCACAAACTGAAATTTCTCGTATTGAAGAAAATGCCCAGTTATCTAGAGAGATTCAAATGGGTCCTCAAGGATGTACTGAATGGTATGGATTTAATACCAAACGATTTCCAACTGATAATATAAATGTTCGCAAGGCCATTTCCACTGCTGTCGATAAACAGCTATTATTGGAAGTAGTATTTGGTGATAGCAATATCCCAGCAAAAACTATTACTCCATCATGGCTGTTAGAAACTAAAGATAATAAAAAAGTAGGAATGGAATTTGACCCAAAACAAGCTAACGAATTTTTAATTCAAGCAGGTTATCCCAAAGGTAAAGACTTCCCAGAAATTGTATTAATGCGTAGTACTGGAGAAACTGATGATCGAGAAGTCTCAAGAGCAATTAAAACTTTTTTACAGCATTATTTAAATATTGATATCAAGGTAGTTGATTTAGCATCCAATCGATATATGGCAACTATATTTGGTAAACCCTTTGAAGAAAGGCCACATATTTTTAGAATTCGTTGGTGTGCTGACTATCCAGATGCAAATGATTTTTTATATCAACTTTTTCATCCGGATAAGGGCTATTTTGGTTGGTTATTGACTGACGAAAATCTTAGACAAGAATTAACCACAGTTATTGAGAAAGCTCAATGGGTTACTGACCCAATCGAACGTAAGATATTATATCGCCAAGTTGAGAAAATCTTAGTAGAAGAGGCTGCTGTAGTTATGCCTTTATATTTTGATAATGTACAGTTTTTGATAAAAGACCGAGTTAAAGGTTGGTACAATATGGCTTTTGGTGGTCAGCATATTCTTAATTGGTCATTGGAAAATTAGACTAGAATAACTATGATTAATAAAATAAATTTTGGAATATTGTTTCTAATTATAGCTATTGTAGCTGGTGTTATGATTGGAAAAGAAATGTTTTACACTGATAATAATTTGTATATAGCTTTGGTTGGACCAATGCAAAACAGCAATGGTAAAGCAATGCAACAAGGTGTACAAATGTATTTAGATCAAGTGAATGAACAAAGAGGTATTGGTGGTAAAAAGTTTAAATTATTACAATTTGATGATCAAAACCAATATAAAATTGCTAAAGAACAAGCATTAAAAATTGTTGATAGTAAAGCTCTTGCTGTTATTGGTCATTATGATAGTAAAGCTTCTATTGAGGCTAGTCAAATTTATAAGCAATATGGCATCCCTGCAATCACTGGCAGTGCAACAGCTGATCAAATAACCAAAGACAATGATTGGTATTTTCGAGTTATTTTTAATAATAGCGATCAAGGAGCATTATTAGCAAATTATACCAAAAAAATTCTTAACTTTGATAAGGCTTATATTTTCTTTGATTCCGACCCTTATGGTAAAAGTCTTGCAAAAACTTTTTCTGAAACTGCTAAACGTATTAGATTAAATATAGAACATCAATGGAGCTTTACTGAAGAAGGTACTAGTTTTGAAGATAGTTTTAATAAAATGCTTAATACTTTAGAAAAAGAAAGTGAACCAGGCATGTTGTTTTTAGCCACTCATTCAAATCATGCTATTAAAGCAATAGCTGGATTAAGACGGTTAGAAAATAAAATTCCAATCATTGGTCCAGATGCTTTAGCAAGTAGTTATTTTATGCAAAATTTAAAGAAAAGCTATCCTCAAGAAAAAAATTATCCTGGCTATTATACTGAAGGAATTTATATGGCATCACCATTTGTGGTTGATATTTCTGGTAAAAAAGCTCAAGATTTTAAACATGAATTTCTTAAACGGAATTATTCCATAGGTTCTATAATTACTTCAGCTTTATATTATGATGCAACTATGGTTGCTGTAAATGCTCTGCAAAAACTTGTAGATAATGAAATAGGTGGAGATATTTCTATTAAAGAAAAACGTAAACATGTTAGAGAAAACTTAGCTAACTTTTCTAAAATAACCAATGCAATTGAGGGAGTTACTGGAGAGATATATTTTGATAAGAATGGTGATGCTATTAAAATGATACCAGTTGCAGTGTTTAATAAAGGCAAACCGATTTCTACTCTAGAACAATATCAGCCATTAGCTAATTTGCGTAATGTGGATAACTTATTACTTGATATGTTGCAAAATAAAACCATCCAAGTTAATGGTAAATTTATGACTAAAGCTAATGTTGTTTATGTTGGAGTTGATTTTAACAGTATTAGCGCTCTTGACTCGGGTAATTCAACTTATACGGCTGATTTTTACATTTGGTTTAGATATAAAAGTAATGATGATGCGAATTTTTCTAACATAAACTTTTCCAATATTTTTAACCCTAGCCATGATTTAAGCAGTAAACATTTATTTTTAGAAAAACAATCTGAAACTTATAATACTACAACTAAAACTTACCGTATTAAAACTCAATTTAAGAGTAATTTTGATTTTCATGACTATCCTTTAGACAATCAAGTATTAACTTTAGAATTACAACATAAAAATCTTACTAAAGATAAGTTGATTTATGTAGTAGATGTTCAAGGCATGAGAGTACATAATGCAGATAATAGTGATTTTTTTGCTATTGGTGGTTGGAAAATGAATAAAATAGCTTTCTTCCAAACCGGCCAAAAAAGTGATTCGACTTTAGGCATGCCAGAATTATTTAATTCCCAACAACGCATTGAATATTCTCGATTTAATGTCAATATAGATATTGATAGACATGTATTAAGTTTTATAATTAAGAACTTATTGCCTACGATATTCATTATCATATTAGGTTATGTAGTTTATTACACTACTACTTTTGGCCTAAGAATGACTTTAAATATCAATATGATTTTAGCAACCTCATTATTTCACTTAAAACTTGCTTCATCGTTATCCGCAATTGAATATAATGTGTTGATTGAATATGTGTTTTATATGGTTTATATGATGGCTATATTAGGTATAATAGCTGCACTTATTATAAATCATACGGAGGATAGATTAAGTGGCCACAAAGAATCATTAGAAAAGATGAAAGATATTGGTGGAATCGATGGCGAAGAGGATGAAAGTTTTGTTGAAGATTCTAGTCATAAAGATAAGATTGAAATGGAAGAAGAAAAAATTAATCAAAACCAAAGAATGATTAAAAATATAATTTTAACTGGTAGAATCGGCTATCCAATTATAATTTTATTAACCCTAGCTATATTGAGTTACGGTAAATTATAAAAATTAGTAGTCCTAAATATAGTAGTGGTAAAAATATAATTACAATTTATTGTATTTAATAAATATCTTATATTCCTAAATTTTATTTAGGAACACAATGTTTTAGAAGCTCTGCTTCAAGTTTAAACCAAGCAGAGCCTGATAACCAGTGTGTTATAAAATTTGGGAATGATATTGAAATTATTATGTTTTTACGTTGAACTCAGGTTAAATTAGTGTTTATTCTATAACCTATTTATAATTCAAGGTGATTTATCCACACCGAACCACGGTCGCTACAACTTTCTGATAAAGAGTTTCTTCATAGAATAATGACAGTAGCTTAAATGAGATTGCTAAGAACTTTAATCTGTCTATATAATTTGGTATAGGTTACACTTAATATTACTCGTAAAGTACAATTTATGCCGAAAGAGATGAAGAGTGCTAAATACCTCTTGGAAATTAATAAAATCCCATGGGTTAAAAACTCTCTCCTACCCGAATTAACACCAGGGAAAGTGGTGCTTATGGACAACATAAAGAAAACTCAGGAGCTTATAGAATGGGTGTAAAATACTGTTCCTTCCACCATACTCTCCAGACCTAAATAGAAAATTATTGGGCAGTAATCACGGATCAAGAAGGTGAAAAATA
>JASFYV010000334.1:0-6649 GCA_045046925.1 Candidatus Marithrix sp.
CTAGAAAGCTTTAAGTGATTAAAGCGTATTAAATCTTCTTATTTAGATGGACAAATTTTTATTTGAAAATTACCATGACCCAAGTTTTGGTCTTGACCCAAAAAAACTGCCGTATAAAAATACGGCAGTTAATGGTCTTACAAATATGTTTTAAATGTGTCTATTTAGATGAAGTGTTTTTCTTCCCACTCCGTAAGAAGCTTTTTGGCTCCTGGAGTTAATAAATAAATAAGTAAGCCCGTTGAAAATAGCGGCGCAAGTAAGAACATAGAAAAACGTTGAACTTCCATAATGTTCACTACGGCCAAAGTATAACCGCCAATCATAGCCATTACAGCAGCCATAATTCCTAAAGGAATTGTATAAGATTTACGAGTAAGAACACCAAAGGCTAAAATAAGCCAAGAGGCAGACGCAAACCAAGTAACAGCAAATACTACCGCGTACATACCCTTCCAAAGATCATTATAAGTTGTTGTTTGATATTTTGAAATAATAGCCACTCCATTTACATAACTTAATACATAGGCCATGCCAGCAATAAATAAGAAAATAACCAACTTCCTATTTATCTTTCCAATATACATTATACCAAACCATAAAATGGTAGCAATAATAAACACAGGCATTGTTGCCGCTGGTAAATCAATACTTTTCGCTGGAATAGTAGGGAAAAATCCGGCCAACATTTGCAAAGCAGCAGCTATTGAACCATAGCGCCAACTCCACTCCTGTTTTGTAACAAAACCATAAAGAACAGCACTCCATAATCCACTTGCCCCGATACCTAACCAACCTAACATGGAAGAGGTAATCATAACTGCTATAGCTTCATCAGGTCTTGGTGGATTCCCCGCCATTTTACCGTTAACAACAAGCATATAGTTGTCGGCCAACAAATAAAACAATAATAGCCCCGTAAAGAATCCAATAATGGAAATAGCTACTCCTAAGTAATTTATTTTTTTCATAGTAAGAATTTGTTTAGTTAGTTATAGCTAACTAACTTGATTAATAAAAAAATTTATAAATGTGTATTTAGTAAATTCATTTTCCAATAGTCGCTGATCAAAATCATTGTAGTCATCTTTCTTATCTCCTCAAATTCCGAATTAAAACCTATACCTATTAAACGGCTAAAACACGTTATCAGTTAAACAATGTTAATTAGTTAACATTAACTAACTCCAAAACTACAACAAAATATATTAAATCACAATATATTGTTAATAATTTAACGAGAAAGATTTCAGCCCACTATTTTGCACTGCTAATTGAAAAACATCAAAAGGCTTAAAATATCGCACTCACCCAGAGCAACATATCTAATTTTAATCAATTCTAAATTAGTGACAAGAACCTAGCATTTATATGCCTTTCCGGCTGATCTACCACCTATTACATGCCGAGAAATCTACTTTGTGAAACAAAATAATTGCATATAAAAAATATAATCATTTTATTTGTAAGCGAGTACTTACATACATCTTATGTAAATATGTTAAAAAGGAGAAAAATATATTAAAATAATTCTAATTATAAATCAATCAAATAATAAAAAATCATGTTTAAAGAAACAACAAAAAATCAACGAATAATAGCTGCGGTTGTAGCTGTTGTAGTAGGTCTTTACCTAATGATTATTGCTCCTCAGCAGGCTATGGGAACTTTAAAGCTAGCCTTGCATGCTGTTATGGGCAGATTAATTCCTTTTGATCCTGACTTTTACACTGCTGTTCCTATTCTAGGTACAACATTTGCTATCTGGATTATATTAATTGCTTTTGGTGGTGCACTCTTACTTGTAATTGCGAACAGCATTTATAAAGGAAGCTTAACTGCTAGAGCAGCTGGTATTGGTGTTACAGGTATTGCTGGTGTAGCTGGTATGACCATGTTTATTCCTTGGATGGTGCTTATTGTATCTGATTATTCTCAAGGACCTGTTGCAGGTATTTCTCCTCCAGATGCAGATGTAACTTTAACTCCTCCTGTACTTTGGATTATGGTTATTGGTCTTTTGGGTTATTTCACATTTTTATTAGCTGACAAAGACAGTATCAAGAACAAATTCTACAAAGCTGTTGTATATACCTATATTGGTGTAGTAGCTGGTATGGTATTTATGAATGCTCAACATGGTGTTCGTTATTTCGAATTCATTCCTGAATATTTAAACGGAGATGTATATTTACATCGTGCCGACAATCCTTTAGGAAACCAATTCACCAATTTAGATTATTACGATGCTATTGCTTTAACTACCGTTTCACAAGCGCAAATGGATATTATTGAGCCAGGTCAAGCTGTTGATATCGTTCGTAAAAACAAAGATGTAGATAGTATAATCGTTAAAAAAGCGAGTCCTGTATACAATCCTAATACAATAGCTCTATTCCTAGGTGGTTACGGAAACTATATTGCTTCTTACCTTATGGTTTTTATGCTTCCTTTCGTGTTTTTACGTAGAAGATGGGCTTATAACACATTACTTATGGCAACCTTACTTTCTGCAGTAGCTACGTACTGGAACTATTTCGTACGTGGATCATTTGAGTGGGTAATTGGTGGAACAATGTCAGCTATTTTACTTGTATTCTTATTGCTACCTGTATTTAAGCAGTTCTTAGTAGAAGACTCTGAAGAAGAAAACGCTTAACACACAATACATTAAACTCAGTGAGCAGTAATTTGCTCATTGAGTTTTTTTTATTAGATATTTCAGTACCTTTATAGTTTAATTCATTTTAAACTAAATAAATATGGAAACAACACTTTTAGATCAACTGATTTTATTATTAACGGGACTTACAGCCGTTTATTTAATCTATCGTTTTTTACAAGCGATTAAAGGTACTACCGAAAAAGCTAAGTATTATTATCATTACATCGTTTCGTTTGCCGTACTTTTCGTTTCAGGAGTTTTAATAATCTTATTTGATTTTGCTGTTTTAGCACGACCAGAAATTAAGATTGTTGCAACCCTTATTCCTTTTGCTCTTGCCACAGGTTTAATGTGTCAATTTTATCAGAAGTATGCAAAATTTTACGCTATGTTCTTAATGTTAGGATTCATCTTAATTATTTTATTGAGTTATGGAATCATAGACACTAAGTTGGTTTATCCAATTTTCCATTCCGTTGCCGGATTAACAATTTTCTTTATACCTATTATAGCAGTAAAGAATAAAGTTGCTGACAAAGGATTTATCTGGGTAAGCGTTGGTGGAACATTAATCGGAATTGGTGGAATAGCTTTAGCTTTTCTTGGTGCAGGAAATCCTCTATTGGGAATTTTCACTGCCGAAGTTGTTTTCGCAATCTTATCTCCAATCTTGTTACTGATGGCATTAGCATACACATGGGGGTTTATGAAAAATATGCCGAAAAACTAAATGAAAATACCTATTTAGGTATTTAAAAAAACAATTTTAAACGAAAAAAAATGAATAGATTTAACTATCTTTTCACCTCTACAAAAGGACTCATTCTGACAGCTATTTCGCTTATTGCTCTTGTTACAGCAGTATTCAATACTTTGTCAGGTCCTATGGTAGAATGGGGAATTAGAGACTTAACAGTCAGTTGGCTTGGCATGGATTTAGATCCGGTTGAAAGAGCCGGTAGAATTATTATGCTTTACCACACTATTGCTATGGCAGTAGTTGCTATTGAAGTTTATATGATGACTTCAATTGTTCCTATGCGTAAGCACGAACAAAAGAATATCAATATGCTAGTAACCGTAGGTTATATTATGGCTATGGTATTTGGTCTTGGTTTTGCTTATTGGGGACATAACTTCACATTCCACGGATTATTCTTAGTTGGACAATCTTTGGTTTTCTTTGCTGGTGTGTTACTGGTATTTGCTTTTAATCCTTGGAAAAAGGAATACTATGTAACCAACAAAGACTATGCTCATTTCAAAAGCGGACTAGATATGGAACGCTTAGCATTCTTTGTAATGGCTCTTGCTATGGTAATTTCTGCTGGTTTTGGTGCCGTTACAGGTTCCTTCTGGGCCAATGGTCACGAAACATTCTTAGCGGAAGATCTTATTCGCGAGCCAAATAAATCATACTTGCAAAAAGCCATTATTGGTCACTTGCATATTATGTTAACACTTGTAGCCGTTTCCATTACATTAGTAGTTGGACGTTGGTTAGAATTTAAAGGTATCTTCCACAAAATTGCGATGCCATTTATGATTATTGGAACTATCGTTATTTCTGGTGGTGTTTGGTCTGTAGTTTGGACACATCACGCACATACTTTTATTTACATTGGTTCAGTAGGCGTAATGTTTTCTGCTCTACTCCTAGTAATCTACAGTTGGAAAAAACTAATCCACGATAATTCAATTGAATTAGGATATGAGAACCCAACTTTTTTCCAGAAGTTCAAAGCCTTATTGCACGATCCATTAAAATTTGGTCCAACATGGCAAATGGTATTTATGAACTTTACGGTGAGTGGTATTGGTATCTTTATGGCAATCAAACTAGAAGATATTTTTAGAGTTTGGCCTGCACGTGAAGAACGTATTACACTTACTGGTCACTGGCATATCTTAGCAGCTCTTATCGCTACCATTATTTTAATGTATTATGCTGATATATCTGGTATGAAAGGGAAAACCAGAAAATGGTTTGGTTGGATAATGATTATTGGATCTGATGTTGCTTTTGCTTCTATGACAATTTTCTCAATGAAACGTTTATTCATTGTTGAAGAAGTTGCACAACAAGGTTTAATGAACACAACGATGTTATTGGCTGATTTTGGCTTAGGTGCTATTTTAGTTATGACAGCTATTTTCTTAGGTTGGAAATTGTTTGATTTATTCCAAGGCGATGGTCTTTGGAAAAAAGAAGCTGAGAATCCTGAGTTAGAATTGGATAGAACATCTAATCCTGTTCTCAATATCAGAAGAAATGACGAATTTAATAGCGAAGGAGGTGAACAATGAAAAAATTAATTTATTTAGCTTTCGTACTCGTTACATTTGCTAGTTGTTCTACAGCCGTGGTTATTAACGAGGAAACTCCAAGTGTTGATACAGGTGTAGACTGTGATAGTTGGGCAGTAATTCCTGCTGGAGAGTTTTATTTCAATATGCATGCGGTTCCTGTAGATCTTGATTATGATTATGAGATGATGATTACTCATGTAACCAATCAGCAATATGCTGACTATCTTAACGAAGCCTTAGCGAAGGAAACAATTACTATTACAGATAGTACTGTCAATGGACATCACCCTGGTGACCCATTTGACGGTTATCTGCACGAGTGGGAAATTCCTGCAGGTGACTATTTACATATGCCATTTGCTAAAGCTGGATCTCATATCAAGCTTGTTGATGGCGCTTTTACCGTTGATAAAGGCTTTGGAAATCACCCAGTAGTAATGGTTACTTGGTTTGGAGCTAAAGCTTATGCCGATTTTTATGGCTATCGTTTACCAACAGAAAAAGAGTGGTCAAAAGCAGCTCGAGGAACTGATAAACGTGCTTACCCTTGGGGTGATCATATTTATGCTTCACTTACTAATTATGGTAGCAGTACAAATGCTCTTCAGCGTTTATATGGTGGAAACATTTCACGTACAACTCCTGTAGGTTATTTCAATGGAAATACTTACGGTGATTTTGAAACCGAAGATAACAGAAGCCCTTATGGTTTATACGATATGGGTGGAAATGCATGGCAATGGATGGGCGATGATCATCCTGACGTACATTACCGTTATCTGCGTGGTGGAAGTTTTACTAATTACGAATACAATATCTTTGTTTGGGCACGCAACAGTGCAGGTCCTGATTTCTATAACATTAACATGGGTTTTAGATGTGCTAGAGATATTGTAATAGAAGAAGAAGCTGTAGAAGAAACCGAAACTACAGAAGAAGTAGCTGAATAAAGGAAATCTTTATTCGCTAAACAATTCTAATGAATATTTAAAAAGCACCGGAAGAGCAAATTTATCTTCCGGTGCTTTTATCTTGATAAAAAATGATCCATGATTAACAGATTGAAAATAAAATTAGGTCTCTATTGGCAGCTCATTAAGAGTTTACAAACCATGCTCTTACTGCTTACAGGTATTACAGGATTTATTAGTTCTCGTTGCCCGTACAATAGTTGGGATCTAACACTCGGAATGATTATAAGCCTATTTCTAGCCATCAGCGGAACCACAGTCTACAATATGATTTGGGACAGGGATATTGATGCAAAAATGAAAAGAACTGAAAACCGGCCTTTGCCTGCCGGGAAAATCAGTGTAAAAGAAGCGGTGATTTTTGGTACACTTCTAAATGTCATAGGTTTAGGATTAGCCTATTATTTATCTCCAATATATGCCTTAGTTATTTTTGGTGGTTTGTTTATCGATTTTGTGATTTATACAATCTGGTTAAAAAGAACATCTGCTTGGTCAATCGTTTGGGGAGGAATTTCTGGAGGAATGCCAATCTTAGCTGGTCGAGTATTGGGAGTTGGTGAAGTAGATATGATTGGCCTTCTTTTAGGAGTCTCCGTTCTATTTTGGATCCCCACACATATTATGACCTTTAATATGCGCTATTTTGAGGATTATAATAATGCTCAAATTCCAACCTTTGCAGCCAAATATGGTTTTAAAA
>JASFYV010000335.1:0-8656 GCA_045046925.1 Candidatus Marithrix sp.
CCAGAAGTTAAAATTACTGAAATAGAACCAGAAGTTGAAATTACTGAAATAGAACCAGAAGTTGAAATTACTGAAATAGAACCAGAAGTTGAAATTACTACAGAAACAAACATAACTAATACACTGCCAATATATAATATATCGTCTACTAAACCATGCCCAGAAATTAATGAAATTCATACTTACTGTACTTTCAAAAATAGAGAAATTGGTGATATATTTATTGCAGAAAATGCCAGTGTATCAGGTGGTATCTTAATAGGAACTATGATAAATGAAGGGCGAGCTTCCAATATTACCATCACAGAAAACGGAATATTAATTGGTGGAATTGTAACTGGTTATATTGAAAATAAAGGCATAATGGCTGATTTTATATTTGTTGGAGCATCTATTACTGGAGGTATTTTACAAGGTACAATTTACAATTATAGTGATATTTATAACATTAATTTAGCAGCAGATACATATATTATTGGTGGCAAATTACATGGTTATATTATCGGTGATCCAGAATATCCAGCCATGTTAGAAACTCTAATTATCAAAAAAGGTAGTTATCTTGAAAATGTTATCATCGCTAATGATGTTATATTTGAGGATAGGGTAACTATTGGAGATAATGTTGTTTTTCTTCCTTAATTTTGGAGTTTCTTAATCTTTCCTAGGTAGTCCAGAACAGTGGCATGTAAGAAAAATGCTTTCTTTGTTTTGAACTACCTAAGTTTATTGTTTGATAAATATATAAAATTCAATAAAAAAGTGATTTTAATCAAGGAAGTCCAATGAAAAACTTCATTACTTGAGTACTTTTTCTATCGCTTGTCGTTTTGCTTTTTTCTATGAATATTTTTTTCTAGTTCTAAAAATCCCCTAATACCATAATAATTCCAGTATCTTCACAGTTTCCAATTCAGTTTCTTGAATAGCTAAATGACAATGTTTCTTATATCATTGTTCAAAGCTGGTTATTTAAGGTTCGATATTTCTAACGTACAGTATGTGCAGGAACTTTATGTTGTTGGACAGTTGGTTTTTGGAATCCTTGTGATAAATGTTATCATTGGTACATATTTAATTGTTGTTTTACTTGGAGCTGATTTTTTAGTAGATAAAATCATCTTGTTTACCAATGATATTTTTGACCCTAATTTTGGACATCAAAACTCTTCTTTAGCCCGTGTAAAGCTAATTGTTGACAGATATTTCATGATTATCCTAAACATTTATGATTACAACTCTATTTCAATTTATATATAAAAATGAATGACTTTACTTTAAAAATACCTCAAGATTCATTTCGTAATTTAGCCATTGGCTGGCTTTTTCTTGCAGTTGGTTCTTTAATAATCGGTGGTTTACTAACCATTTTGATAGTGTTATCCAGAACTCCAGTATTTCAAGATATTATTCCTTGGTTAGATTTTTTTCATACAGCTTTAGTAGTTCATGTTGATTTAACTGTATTAGTATGGCTTTTAGCTTTTGCAGGAATGTTATGGAGTTTAAGCACTAGTCGTTGTTTACTTTGTGGAAAAATTGCTCTTACATTAGCTGTAATTGGCACTATAATCATTAGCTTAGCTCCATTTTTAGGTGATGGCCATCCGTTAATGAATAATTACATACCAGTATTACAAATGCCGATTTTCTTTGTTGGATTGGGGATATTTGCATTAGGTTTCAGTATATTGGTCATATATAGTATTGTATCTTACATTGCTTCTAATAAGCCTAAAACAGCTCTTGAATTTGGATTACTCACTGCATTAGTAACGGCATTAATCGCTCTGATTGCATTTATCTGGTCTTATTTTGGTATTCCAGAAGATATTGAAACTGGTCAATATTATTATGAATTATTATTTTGGGGTGGTGGCCATGTCTTACAATTTACTCACACTCAATTAATGTTAGTGGTATGGCTATGGTTGGCAACAGTATCTGGAATTATGTTATCTCTTACTCCACGAGTTACAATTATCCTACTTTTTTTAGGTATGCTTCCTACTTTATTTACTCCATTAATTTATATTTTATACAACGTTAATTCCCCAGATAATTTGAGTGCTTTTACCGATTTGATGAAATATGGTGGTGGATTAGCAGCTTTACCATTAGGTTTGATCATTACCTTGGGTATTTTTAAAGCAGACAAAGCTGTACCATTGCGTAAACCAGAACGTTCTGCATTAATATTTTCCATATTATTATTTGCAGTAGGAGGCATAATTGGTTTCTTAATTCATGGTAGTAATGTGACCATTCCAGCTCATTATCATGGTTCGATTGTTGCAATAACTATTGCTTTCATGGGAATTACATATCATCTAATGCCAAAATTTGGATTCCGAGAAATTACTAGTAAATGGGCTGCTTGGCAACCTGCTATCTATGGTATTGGACAATTAATGCATGTATTAGGATTAGCTTGGTCAGGTGGTTATGGAGTACAACGTAAAACTGCTGGTGCTGCTCAAGGATTAGATAGTATTCAACAAGTTGCTGGCATGGGTTTAATGGGATTTGGTGGAATGATTTCTATCATTGGCGGTATTATATTTTTAGTAGTAGTTTTGCGGGCAATGCGAAAAAGAATTATTTGAAAATATCTATGTAATTTCTAATGATATATAAGATTATGTTAAACTTGTATTAAGGCTAAGTATTTGACATTATCATAATTACAAAATAATTATTTATTTTATAAAGCCACAATCTATAGTCATTTCAGATAACAAAGAGTAAAAAAATGAGCGACTCTCGCATCCCACGTCATATTGCTATCATAATGGATGGCAATGGTCGTTGGGCCAAAAAAAAATCTTTGCCACGTTTTGCTGGCCATAAAGCTGGAGTAGAAACAGTACGGCGTGTAGTTAAATTATGTGTTGAACATAACATTGAAGTATTAACTTTATTTGCTTTTAGTAGCGAAAACTGGCGACGACCACAACAAGAAGTTGGCTTATTAATACAATTATTAATGATAGCATTAGAAAAAGAGGTAAAAAAATTACATAAAAATAATATTAAGTTACAGATTATCGGAGCTCTTGAACCATTTCCAGAAAAATTACAAAAATTAGCTGTAAAAGCAGAAAAACTTACTGAACAAAATACCGCTTTAACTGTAGTTGTTTCTGTGAATTATGGTGGTCGTTGGGATATTGTTGAAGCTGCAAAAAAATTAGCTAGTCAAGTCGAACTTGGTACATTAAAAGCTCAAGATATAGATGCAGAAATGTTTGAAAATAATATATGTTTGGGTAATTTACCAATGCCAGATTTGTTTATTCGTACTGGTGGTGAAAAGCGAGTCAGTAATTTTTTATTATGGCAGTTAGCTTATGCAGAAATGTACTTTACCGATACTTCTTGGCCAGATTTTAATAAAACAGAGTTTCTAACCGCTTTAGAGTCATTTGCTACTCGTCAACGTCGGTTTGGACGTACCAGTGAACAGGTTGAAAAATGCTCAAACAACGCTTAATTACCGCTATTATTTTAATACCCCTTATGGTTTGGATATTATTGGCCACCTCAACCCAAGTATTAGCTGGAATTATAGGTATTTTTGTATTAATAGCTGCATGGGAATGGGCTGCTTTATGTGATTGGCAAACTAAATTAGCTCGGAGTTTTTATGTTGTTTTGGTTGGTATATTACTATTAACAAGCTATTGGTTTTGGCAGTATGCAATTTATACTTTATTCATAGCTACTATCTGGTGGTTACTAGCTTTATATCTAACTTGGCAATATCAGCAAGGACAAGATTTATTACCAACTAGTTCTTTAACTAAAGCATTGTTAGGTCTAGTAATTTTAATCCCTGCTTGGATAGCTTTGTTATTATTAAGAGAAGAATATGGTGGACAGTTAGTATTATTTTTATTTGTGTTGATTTGGGCAGCTGATAGTGGAGCTTATTTTGCCGGAAAACGTTGGGGAAAAACGAAACTAGCTAATAAAGTCAGTCCCGGGAAAACTTTAGAAGGAGTTGCCGGAGCATTATTGATGGGAACAATTGTAGCGTTTGGTTATGCCATATCGCAAGCTATACCATTAAGTTTTATTTTATTATGTTTAGTAACAATTCCAGTCTCAATTTTAGGTGATTTGTTAGAGAGCATGTTCAAACGACAAATGAATATTAAAGATAGTGGTAACATATTACCTGGACATGGAGGAATGCTGGATCGAATTGATAGTTTGACTTCAGCTGCTCCTATTTTTGTTGGTGGACTTATATTATTTAATCTTTTAGGCTAAACTTAATTGTTTCATAAGTGTTTGATAATTTAATTTTAATTGGGTTATCGTTCTACCAATTCTATAGTTCAATGTCATTAAATTAAGCAGAGCGAACATATAGGTTCGCCCTACCATATTGAAATATATTGTATTTTGTAGGGGTAATCCCTTGTGGTTACCCTAAATGGCATTGAATCTACAGTTAGAAATTGTCCTGTACAAAGGATATTTATTTAGAATTTAATTAAGAATTGCTTCAATATGATTTGAATACCAACACTACCAGCCTCCACTACTTTATATGAAAATTTTACAACTTGAATTAATAGCTTTCGGACTATTTACTGACAAAATATTAGATTTTTCTACTGGTAATTTCCACTTGCTTTATGGACCTAATGAAGCTGGGAAAAGCAGTATGCACCGAGCTTTAACTTATTTATTTTTTGGAATCCCTGAACGTACAACTGATGCTTATTTACATAGTAATGATAAATTACGCATTGGAGCAAAATTGCTAAAAAGTGATGGTAAAGAGTTAACCTGTTATCGGCGTAAAGGCCGTAAAAACACTCTGTTAGATGCTAATAACAAACCTTTAAATGAAGATAATCTACAATCCTTCTTAAGTAAAATGAATGAAACTCAATTTACTGCCTTGTCATGTTTTAATCATGATAGATTGCGACAAGGTGGCGAAGCATTGTTAGAAGGTGGAGGAGAGGTTGGGGAAAGTTTATTTGAAGCAGCAACTGGTGGTTTGAAAATTCATGATATATTAGCGAAATTAGAAAAGGAAAAAGAAGAACTATTTAAACCTCGTGGCAGTAAACCATTATTAAATAAGAATATTCGGTTATATAAAGAAGCTTGTAAACTAATTCAAGATAATTCCTTATCAGCTAATAAATGGACTGAACAAGCTAAAAAACTAGATGATGCTAAGTTACAACATAATGAATTAACTAATGATTTACAAACTATACGGGCAGAACACCATCGTTTAGAACGTATTCAGCGAACTCGGCCTTTATTACAACGTCGTCAAGAACTTAAAACAAAATTAACTAATTTAGAACAAGTCGTTATCTTACCAGAAGATTCTGCAACTAAACGTCTTCAAGCTCAATTAGTTTTACACACTGCAACAGTTCAAGAGAAACAAGCTCATAAAGATATAAATATTCTACAAAAACAAGTAGATGAAATTAATATTTTACAAACCTTATTAACTCATAAAGCTACCATTGATGATTTACGAGGACGGCTTGGTAGTCATCAAAAGGCTTCTCGTGATTTGCCAGGAGTTCGTACTGAAATGCGAACCGTAGAAGCTGATGCTTGTGGTTTATTACAAGAAATTTATCCACAATTAGAGCTACAAGATTTTACTAAAAAATTACAAATAACTAATCGCCAGCGAGATTTGATCAAAAAATTAGCTGTACAAGCTCCAACTTTGCAAGAAAAACAGCGTAATATTGAAGAGCGTCTGGAAGAATTAGCAACCGATTTACAACAAATTACCTTAGCAGAATCACCAGTAATTCCTGATTTAACTATATTAAAAGTAGCGTTGAATCAAGCAATTAAACATGTTGATTTGGAAGAAACTCAACAACAAGATGAACAAGAAATCAAATTATTAACTAAAAATATTCAACTTGGTTTACAACAAATAAGTTGGGATAACAGTATAGAAAGTTTAGAACAAACAGCATTACCAAAAATAGAACGAATTGAGAATTTTGAACGACAATTTAATGAACTTAATAATGATTTACAACGAATTAAGGAACATTTATTAGAAGCTCGCAAAAAAAATGAGGAATCAACCCAGAAAATAAACGCATTATCTTGGAATGGAGAAATCCCTACAGAAAAAACCTTAATGAAAGCTAGAAAAGAACGGCAAAAATTTTGGCAAAAGATTAAACAAGAAAATACTAAAGATAATAATTTATCTCTATTTTCCGATATTCCTCCTCCATATCCATTTCAGGATAAAGTTAATATAAAACCTTCTATTGACAATGAAATTTTTAAATTATTTGAAGAATCTTTATTTTATTCCGATAATTTATCCGACCAATTACGACGGGATGCTAAAAGAGTCGCTGAATATGGGATTCAATTGACAATTCAAACTGATTCTAAACGTGAGCAAGAAACACAAACTAAAAAATGGCACACTGTGGAAAATCGGATAGCTCAATTACAGGTTGAATGGGAAAACAGTTGGGATGAAACTGGTGTAAAACCCTGGAATGCCAGCGAAATGCGATCTTGGTTGCATGATGCACTTGAATTACGTCGACAGGCTGCTGAATTACGAGAACGCAAGCAAAAGTTACAAGAACGTCAGCAATTGCTTACCATTTTATGTCAAAAACTGACTGAAGCTTTGTTACAAAATACTAAGATTCAAGCTAATGCTTCTTTACAATATTTGATTACTAAAGCTGAAGATTATATTATTAAAATAACTACTTTACAACGTAACCAAGAAAATTTACAACTAGAAATTAAAAATACAATTAAAGAGCAGAAACGTAGTAAGGTAATTCAACAGAGAGCTGAAAAAGCTGTAAAAAAATGGGAGATTAAATGGGAAAAAGCTTTAAAACCTCTACAATTACCAGTTGACACTTCTCCAGAAATTGCTCAAAATGTGCTTAATGATTTATCCCAAGTACTGAATAAGCTCGATAAAGCTGATGGTTTAAAACGTCGGGTTCGTCTCATGCGAAAAGATGCAGAAATATTTAAGAAAACTGTGCAAAATATCGTGCAGAAAATAGCTCCAGAATTAGCTGATGATCCAGTCGAGCAAATTATACCTACTTTGTCTAATCAACTTCAACAAACTGAAAAAGATTTGACTCGTTATGAACAATTACAACAACGGTTACAGGGAGAACAGCAACGTTTAACCGATGCCAGTCAACAAGTAAATATATCTCAAGCTCATTTGCAAATTTTATTAGAACAAGCTCATTGCGAAAATTTGGAAGGTTTAGAATTGGCAGAACAGGAATCAGAACTAAAAAAAGAACTACAACAGGATTTAGTTGATATAAAACAACAGTTATTAGAACAAGGAGAAGGAGTTGCAACAGAAGATTTAATTACGGCAGCAGCAATGGTAGATATAGATCAATTATCTAGCCAATTACATAATTGTAAAGAGCAAATTCAACAGTTAGAACAACAAAGGTCTGATATTGATAGAACTATTGGTGAAGCTGGTTCTGAACTAAAACGTATGGATGGTGGTGATAAAGCGATTAAAGCTGCCGATGAATCACAATTTGCGTTAGCAGAAATTAAGAATTTAAGTGAACGTTATATTCAAGTTCATTTGGCTTGTTCAATATTACGCAAATCTATGGAGAAATATCGGGAACAAAATCAAGGACCTTTGTTAACTAGAGCTAGTGAATTATTTCAGCGATTAACTTTGAATAGTTTTTGTGGGTTAAAGACTGATTATGGTAGTAATAATGATCAACCAGTACTGGTTGGAGTGCGTACTTCAGATAAAAATAATATTCTCACTACTAATATGAGTGATGGAACTCGTGATCAATTATATTTGGCGTTACGATTGGCTAGTATTGAGCGTTATATTGAAAAAAATGCACCTATTCCACTAATTTTAGATGATATTTTAATCAATTTTGATGATGAACGTTCTGCTGCCACTTTGAAAATTTTAGGAGAATTATGTCAAAAAACCCAGATTTTATTCTTAACTCATAGTTCACGATTAGTTGAATTAGCTCAATCTACTATATCCAAACAAAATTTAGTGATGCACCAAGTTGAGTGTAACTAGTTTATGGATTGTCACGATGTTTTTAATCTTGTGCTTTATTATTCGGGAATTGCTATACATTAACACATATTAGCATAAGAACTGATTGATATAATTCAATAAATCTGTTGTAACTTACACGTTTAGGAAATTCTTTTCCCAAGATGGTAAAAATAATATGCAAAAGCCATCAACATTACAATATGTTTCTGTTAAATTCATTATTTATATCTCCTTATCTATTTCATTTAAGTTTTTTTAGTTAATTTTTATTATGAAATAATTTTTAGGAGATACAACTATTTATCTTTTTCTTATATCGACTCAGGTTAAAGTAGATTATTGAACTATGCATAGCAAACTTGAAATCAAATTCCGAAATATTTCCATTGTCTGGTTTGTTTTTCTGGTAGTTATAGCAAATCCCAATAAAGAGGTATACTAAAAGCCCAATAAAATGTAGGTATAAAAATGGTAAAAACTTATTAATTAGATTTACGTAGTAAAATATTAGAATCGTATAAGGTTCAATAAGAAGCAAAACGTTTTAAAGTATCAGGAAAATTTGTATTTAAATTAATA
>JASFYV010000336.1:0-6917 GCA_045046925.1 Candidatus Marithrix sp.
ACCTGAAATTTTTGATGCTTTTGTTTCCATAGCTACCATACACATTTGGCTTAATAAATTATTAGTGGGATAGGTTCATCATAAGGTTATGAAATAATATTTCATCATAACCAAATTTTATTTAGGAACTATATTGAAATTATTACATTTTTACATCGAATTCAGATTAATTAATATTATTTTGAATTTAATTAAGAATTAAGAATTAAGAATTAAGAATTAAGAATGTAGGATACAATTAGCTAATGTATCCCACATATATTTTAGAAATTATCTATGGAACTATTTGATCAATCATGATTTCTACTCGATCTCCAACTTTAATTGGGCTGATTTGGCCTTGTAAATCTCCAGATTGAGAGGTTGCCATACCGCTATTAGAAATCCTAGCCCCTACTACAACTTCTGTAGCACTAGATAATTTCATAGTTGGCATTACCGCCATACTATCATTCAATATAACTTTAAATGGTAATTCACTAGCAGACTTTTTAACAGCAGCTAATGGCATAGGCCGACCAGTAATTGCCCGAGCAAATACAAACACAGTGTCACCAGGTTTTACTTTATTTTGCAAAGATGGAGCCAAACTAACAGATACTTCTATACCAATAACTTTTTCTTCCGTTTTAATTGGTTGTGTTGATTTAGTAGCTACTGGAATATTTCCTAATTTCTGTTGTATTTCAGCCATATATGTTTCTAACATAGGACGAGTTTGTTTATCGTCAGCTGGTAATTGGGTTAATAGTCGTTGCCAATATTCAAGTGCTAATTGTAAATCACCTCGTTCTGAAGCAGCAAAACCAGACAACCATAAACCTTTCTGATTAGTTGGGTCTATTTTCATGGCCGATTTTAATAATTCAGTAGCTTTACCAGCAAGCTCTCCAGCATTTTGTAAAGCTAATATTTGAGCAAAATTGGTTAATAACTCTGCATCTTGATTTCCGATCAAAACCAATAATTTATCATATACATTTACTGCGTCATCATAACGTTCCATAAACGCATAAGAACGAGCTAACATTTGCCAACCTTTAACGTCATCTGGTTGTTTTTCTAGCCGCTTTGCTAATTTTTCAACCATTTCAGTCATATCTGTTTGCTGTTGATCTTTTACCTCAGTTTTAGGCTGTTCTGTTAATAAATGTGAAGAACCAACTTGCCAATAACCAGCTAATGCGATAAAAGGGACTAATAGAATTACAACAAAACTAGCCCATTTAGCCCGACTAAAACCAACTTCTGTAGTTGTTATTTCCAAATCCTGAGCTAGATTTTTTTCTAATTCACGTTTAGCTACTGCCAATTGTTCTGGAGATAAATTTTCTTGTTCTAACTCAGCTAACCGTTCTTTATAAATGGCTACATTTAAGTCATTATTATCCTCCTCTGTTATCGAGCTATTCCTCAATAATGGTGGTACTACAAAAATTAAAGCCAGTAACGTGAAACCGCCTATAATTAGCCAAAATAATAGCATATGTTATTCTCCTAAAGCTTGTTTAAGTTTATCTTGTTCTTCTTTGGTTAAATCTGGTTTGTTGACAGTTGTACGAACATGTTTACGAACAAAATATAATAGTGCAATGATTGCAATTAATATCAGAAATAATGGACCTATCCATAATAGATAAGTTTTATGGTTAAATGGTGGATCGTACAACACAAATTCTCCATAACGTTCTACCATAAAATTAGTTATTTGTTGATCATTTTGACCTTCATTAATTTTATTACGCACTAAATCACGTACATCTTGGGCTAATTCAGCGTTAGAATCCGCTACAGATTGATTTAAGCATACGACGCAACGTAATTCATTAATCAATTCTTGATAACGTTGTTCTTGTTCCGGATTGGAAAATTCAGCAGGATTATTATCCACTGCATGTACATAAAAAGGCAGGATTAATAGACTAAAAATTATATTTTTCATATTTAATATTTTAAGAATTAATTTATGAGAATTGTTTTAACATAGCAAGGCTAACAGTACGTTGCTCAAAATTAGCAATTCGTTCTCGTAAACTAGTAATTTTTTGTTGATTAATTAACGTATGTTGCTCATCTTCCACAATTCCATCAAGTGCTTCAGCAAAACGTTCGGCATGATTTAACATTAATTCAAAAGCTACTCGACCACCAAATGGACCAGGTAATTTCATAAATAATGCTAATCCAGGAGTAGCAAAATTGGTCATTTCATTAGGATTAAGAGTACCAGGAGCAACTATATTAGCTACACTAAATACTGGATTACGAGATTTTATTTCTCCAATTCCATAATGGTGAAAAATATCCATTTTTCCATATTTTAATCCAGTTTTTTCTAAAATAGTTAAAATATCTTCTCCAACAAAATTAAGCTGTTGATGTGCAACTACATATAATACGATTAATATTTCAGACTTTTTGGTAGGTTCTTCCTCAATAGATTGCTCAGAAGGTTCTACTTTTTCTTCTTCGAGTTCTACAATATCATCAATAATTGGTGGTTCTGGGATTGATTTATCATCATCAAAATAATCATCTGTGTATAAATCCGTGCGTTCCGCCATTTCTTTACGACGATTGTTATAATTTTGACGATTACGTTGCCAAATTAATAATGCAACACTAATAGTCACCAATATAACAACACCGATTAAAATAAATTGTTTATCCATAGTTTAGGTATGAGTGCATATTTATAAATGCGGTGAATCAAATATATAAGGTTCATAAGTGTTCAGGATTATGCTTTTAATTGTGAATTAGTGAATTAAGAATGATTAATTACTAATGATTTTGTATTAACCATTAATAATTCACAGTTAATCATTCACAGTTAAAAACCATCCCGAATACCTATGATATAAGGTTATATAACCTCTGTTTATAAATATCATTAATAATAAGCACATAATCTATTCATAATAAAATTATAAAAGCTGATGTACTCATTACTAACTTTATAGACAGCACGTGCGATAGTTGAGGTTAATAAAATAAACAACGCAATTAACAGTATTTTTGGTAACCATGCTGGATGATGAAATGCCACTCCCAGAAGTATGGCTAAAACACTGAGCGTGGCAGCTTTTGTACCTGCTTGAATACGATTATAAACATTGGGCATTCGTACCAAGCCTAAGGCTCCTAAAAATAAAAAGACTGTGCCGATAAGTATGAAAATATTTTCTATTATTATCATAGAGTTGGGGTTATTTTAGTTAATTATGGCGGGTAATTAAAAGTAGATTATTAAAGAATAATGCCCATCAATTGTTGATTTTTCAAGGCAATATAGATTAGGGATTGACGTTTTCAATTTTTCTTGGTAACGTTAAGTAGCCTATTCCAGCAGCCAAACCAGCATTATTTATAATAATTGATGTCAGAACTCCGAAATGTAACATAAAAGCACCTCCAAAGATAAGAGCGACAGGGAAAAAAGTAATAGCCAGCATTTTTTGCAAATAACTATCCAAACTTTTCGAAATATCAAAGAGTGTACAAAGGTGAAATAAGGTGCCATCCATTAAAATCACTTGTGCAGTATCTGTCGCAATAGATGTTGCACCTCTTAACGAAATAGAAACATTTGCCTTTTTCATAGCAATAGTATCATTAACACCATCCCCGATAAAACAAACTATTCTACCTTTTTTCTGAAATTGTTCAACAATATTGGCTTTATGTTCTGGATATTTTCCAAGATAAATTTTAGAGCCTATTACCGAAAAATTTACAGCAAGAAAGCTTTTATTGAGTGAATGAAGAGAATGTTATCTCAATATCACTGATAATTGCGTCGATAGAATCATCTAGTCCAATACTATATCTCACTAAATTATCGGTTATACCTAAATCTTTCCTCTCTTCTTCGGTTTGATTGAAATAAGTGAAAATACTCAATTGCTCAATCATAGAGTATGACGACCCAAAGTTGGTTCCCATATAAGGAAGTTTGATACACCTTCTTTTCTTCCTTTGATTTCAAAGGTAACCACACCACCATGTCCGGATAGGTATTTTTTAGCCAAATCATTTTGAGAATAATTATCCAATCCAGTATAAAATACCCGGTTTACTTTCTGATGATTTTCAAGGAATTTAGCTAAAATAAGGCCTTTTTCATTGAGATGATTCATCCTCTGTATTTTCAAAGTAATAAGTGGCCGTTTGATAAATTGGATTTGCCACAGAATTACGATAATATTGTTTTCGTTTTCTTGCCATAAGTAATTGTCTTGACTAAGGGCGTATTCCCATTTTCCTAGTACAGGAAAGCGGAAATATCAGTACCATTTAGAAATCCGATTTTTTGGAAAAAATAGTGGAAATAACTTTTTGCACATTAAAACATAATCAATCAAAAAATGCCAGCTTTGACAGGCCTCTCCCCGAATTGTTTTAATGAGATTAATCGTAATTTGAACACCATCTGATTTAATAATTTCTTAATTCTTAATTCTTAATTCTTAATTCTTAATTCTTAATTCTTAATTAAAAAATCAATTACTTATATTTCTATAATCAATCCAATTGGGAAATTCTATAAATAATTTAATCAGATTTATGATCTAATCTTGGGACTAATTTAGAAGGTTGATTCATTAACATACTTAGTAAAGATACAATTTTCTCTCGCATTTCCCGCCGATCTACTATCATATCGATAGCCCCATGTTTTAATAAAAACTCACTACGTTGAAATCCTTCTGGTAGGGTTTCACGCACTGTCTGTTCGATAACTCTTGGGCCAGCAAAACCGATAAGGGCATTTGGTTCGGCAATATTAATATCTCCTAACATGGCAAAACTAGCGGATACGCCACCCATAGTAGGATCGGTCATTATTGATATAAATGGTAAACCATGCTGATTAAGTCGATTAAGCACTGCACTAGTTTTTGCCATTTGCATCAATGATATTAATGCTTCTTGCATGCGAGCTCCACCACTAGCAGAGAAACATACCAATGGAATATGATTTTCAATAGCAATATTAGCCCCACGTACAAATCGTTCTCCAACTACGCTACCCATTGAGCCACCCATGAATTTAAATTCAAAAGCTCCAGCAACTAAAGGTAAACCCAAAACTTGGCCTTTCATTATTAATAACGCATCTTTTTCCCCAGATATTTTTAGGCTTTGTGATAAACGATCTTTATATTTCTTACTGTCACGAAATTTTAATAGATCGATTGGAGATAAATTTGCTCCTATTTCCTCTATTGGTTCTGGATCAAGAAAATTTTCTAGCCGCTTACGAGCTCCAATCCGCAAATGATGATTACATTTTGGACATACATCCAAATGCCGTTCTAATTCTTGACTATACAATACTGCCTGACAAACTGGACATTTACTCCATACTCCTTCAGGTACAGTATGTTTACTTCTTTTACCATCAGTACGAATACGTGATGGGATTAATTTTTCAAACCAGCTCATATTATTAAATTCAGTTTTAAATTATCAGTGTCTATATAGTATAATAATTATTTAGAAATTTCATTAAATAGGAATATAAATCTTTTGCATAAATTGGGTTTGAAATAAAAAAAATATTTGAGATATATAATTTCTTGATTTGATATACTACAGTTATATGAAATAAGTAATTTATATTCTTTTGAATTTAATTAATAATTAAGCATTATAGAATTAAGAATTGCTATATATACTTAATAAAACATCCATAGGAGATATTTATGTCTGATGATATACAAATTATCCATGATTTTAACAAGAAACGCTTTATACCTATTAGTAAACAGGAAATTATAGCAGATTTATTAACTGATTCTACTTGGAATGATGCCGAAAAAAAATTATTCAGTGATTTTTGTCAGATTTTTGCAGCTTTGTATCACTATAAGTTTCATACTCACTTAGAGGAATTAAAACGTTGTTATACACCATTTAATCCAGACAATGATATTATTAGTAAACATGAATATTCTGTTGAACAGAAACAAGAACAAGAAGCTACTTTAGCTAAGGAAATGATTGAGCTGCTTAATAATGCTAATTATGAAATATTAGAAATTGACGATATTAATAAAGCCATGGCAGCCGAATCGTATTCTGGATTAAATGTTTCAGTAGATTTAGATGATTTTGAACAGTTGCTCGTTTATTATCGTGGTTTGGCAACCAAAGTGGAACATAAACGTCATTGGAAAAATCTATTTTTATTTAAAAAAACCTTTGAAACTCCCATCTATAAACGTATGTTCATGTTGCTTAAATTAAAATCTGAAGCTAAGCGAGTACAAGAGATAGTTGCTATTAAAGGAGAGGAATTTGAGAAAAAAGCCAAAAAACAAGTCCATAAGTCTCGTGAGAGTTTACCACCAGATATTAATGAACAGCAAATTTTCCTAAAACTATTTAAAAATATCCCTCAATCTGATTTAGAAATGTTATTTCCCAATCGTGATATCAGACTTAAACTGTTTGATAAAATTCGCCTAGCTGTAACTGGTGGTGCTGGAACTATAATTGGTATCATTTCAACTATTGGTAAAATAGTAGCAACTTTTGGTATAATGACGATCATTGGTGCAATTGTAGGTTTGATTGGGATTATCTTCAAGCAAATCATGAATATTTTTAATCAGCGTAACAAATACACAATGGTATTGTCCCAAAATTTGTATTTTCATAATTTGGATAATAATTTTGGAGTAATTAGTCATTTGGTTGATAATGCTGAAGAAGAAGAAGGCAAAGAAATAATTCTAGCTTATTATTTTTTATATCATAATCCAGATAAAAATTTTACTCAAAAGGAACTTGATAATGAAATAGAAAAATATATCGAGGATAAATATGGAATTAGCATCGATTTCGAGATTGATGATGGGGTAAAAAAATTACGGGATGAAGGTATTTTAATTGAACAAGATGATGGGGTT
>JASFYV010000337.1:0-7271 GCA_045046925.1 Candidatus Marithrix sp.
TAGATTTAATTTATGACTGTTATAAATAATTTTAATTAAACGTATCGTAATGATTTATAAACATAAAAAGTTGGCATGGGCATGGTAGGTAGTTACATATAAAGAATGTATTTATTTTGACCCAGGTATACGGAAGCGGGGGGAGATGCTTTTTGCATAACATTAATAACTATTTATATTCATCATTAAAATTAAAGGAATTAATATGGGTCTTCATTATTTAAACCGTTTTTTTGCCCCTAAATCAGTTGCTATCGTTGGAGCTTCTAAACGAAAAGAAAGTGTTGGTAATCGTTTATTGTTAAATATGTTGGAAGCTGAATTTAAAGGCAGACTATATCCAGTAAATCCAAAATATGAAAAATTATTAGGAGTTAAAACTTATCCTGATATTAATTCTATTCCAGATATTTTAGAACTAGTCGTGATTGCAACTCCAGCTTCAACTATCCCTAGTATTGTACGGCAATGTGGTGAAAAAAACGTTGATTCTATCATTATTATTACAGCTGGTTTCGGTGAACTTGGCGATACTGGTAAACGTTTGCAACAAGAAGTATTAGATATAGCTCATCGTTATAATATTCGTATAATTGGGCCTAATTGCTTAGGAGTCATACGACCCAGTGAACACTTAAATGCTACTTTTGGTTATGGAGTTATTCCAACTGGGCATTTAGCTCTAGTATCTCAATCTGGAGCAGTTTGTACAGCTATTATCGACTGGGCTCAATCGCAGGAAATTGGTTTTTCCACTGTAGTATCAATGGGTGCTGGAGTAGATATTGATTTTGGTGAAATACTAGATTTTCTGGCGATGGATACTAAAACTACTGGTATTTTATTATATGTCGAAGGGATTACTGATGCTAGGAGATTTTTGAGTGGTTTGAAAGCAGCAGCTAGATTAAAACCAGTAATTTTAATTAAATCAGGTCGTTATAAAACTGGTAGTAAAGCAGTTATGTCGCATACTGGAGCTATGGTTGGTGCCGATGATGTGTTTGAAGCTGCGATTGAAAGGGCAGGAGTTGTCAGAGCTTATAGTATTGCTCAATTATTTTCTGCTGCTAGAGTGCTTGCTAATGATTATGTGGTAAAACGTAATCGTCTAGTTATCATAACCAATGCTGGTGGCCCTGGTGTTATGAGCGCTGATCGAGCAGAAGAAGTTGGAATTAAATTAACCGAATTGACTACAGATACAATAAATTTATTAAATGAAGTGTTACCATCTTTTTGGTCACATTCAAATCCAGTTGATATTTTGGGAGATGCAACTCCAAAACGTTATAAACAAGCTTTAGAAATCTGCTTACAAGATAAAAATATTGATGGAGTATTAGTTATTTTGACACCACAGGCTATGACTAATCCGACTCAGGTAGCCCAGTTTATTATTGATGGTGCAAAAAATAGTTCCAAACCTGTATTGGCATCGTGGACTGGTGGTGGTAGAGTACAAGAAGGACGAGATTTATTTGCTAAAAGTAGAGTAGCTCATTTTAATACTCCAGAGGTAGCAGTTGATGCGTTTTCATTTTTAACTAAATATAATCAAAATCAAAAACTTTTAAAACAAATCCCTTCTCCTATAGAAGAACATGTCCATTCTGATATTAAAGGTGCCCAATTAATCATTGAACGGATATTATCTGAAGGTCGGCAGATACTAACTACCCAAGAATCAAAAGCTATTTTGGCAGCTTTCAATATTCCAGTTACTCAAACTATAAAAGTTTCCAATGCAGAAGAAGCTATGATAGTGGCTGAAACCATGGGATTTCCGGTAGTTTTGAAGCTTAATATGGCTGAGTTTGTGCACAAATCTGATGTAGGTGGAGTACAATTAAATATTAATGGGGTACAAGAAATAGCTCATCATTTTCATGAAATGGAACGACTTATCAAACAAAATTATAACGATATTGATAAAGTTATTATGACTGTTGAACCAATGTATTATTCTGCTAGTGGCCGTGAATTAATGGTTGGAGTAATTAGGGATCCGGTATTTGGACCTGCTATCAGTTTTGGATTAGGCGGTACAATGGTAGAAGTTTTACAAGACAAAGCCGTTGCATTGCCACCATTGAATGAATATATGGTTAAACAAATGATTTCTAAAACTAAAGCAGCTAAGTATTTACATAAATTTAGACAACTACCAGAAATTAACTGTCAGGCTTTGATTAATACTTTATTGAACGTGTCAACTATGGTAAGCGAACTATCAGAAATAGTGGAATTAGATATAAATCCATTGATTGCTGATCATAGAGGTGTTATGGCAGTAGATGCTCGGATAAGAGTTCAAGTTTCACATCAACTCATTCCCTATTCACATATGGCAATCCATCCATATCCACATGAACTTATCAGTCATTGGCAATTACCAAATGGTACTGAAATTACGATTAGGCCAATTCGACCTGAAGATGCTGATATAGAAAAAAACTTTATTCATAATTTATCAGAGCGTAGTAAATATTTCCGGTTTATGCAAGCATTGCAAGAAGTTACTCCAGAAATGATTGTCCGTTTTACTCAAATTGATTATGATCGAGAGATGGCTTTTGTAGCAGTAACAGCAACTGAAGAACTAGGAGTTGGACGTTATATCATGAATCCAGATGGTAATTCTGCCGATTTTGCATTGGTGGTTTCTGATCAATATCATGGGATGGGAATTGGGTTTAAAATTATGCGAGCTTTAATGCAGTCAGCCAAACATAAAGGTATTTCTAAGTTTGAAGGTGAAATTTTAACAATTAATAAACCAATGTTATCATTAGTTAAAAAGCTAGGATTTACTGTTAAACAAATTGAAGATGACTTAGAAGTTATGCAAGTTATCAAAGATTTGCGGCAGTAATTTTTATAATTATTACAGTAGGCTAAGTTTATCTTACTCAGCCTATTAATTGTTATATATAATTTAATAAAAAATAATATTTAAAATAGATTCACTTTGTAGCAGTTTTCTTTTCTTTTACTCTAGCTAAGGCTGCTTTAATCTTATCTTGCTTACTTTTATCAGCTGCTGCTTTCTTATGTTTTGCTTTGCGTTCATCTTTTTCTCGTTGTAATCGAAATGATCTGAATTCATACCTTTGTTTAGCTGATTCGGCTTTTTTCTGTTCATTTTCACTTTTTCTAATTTCTGCTTTTGCATAACGATAATAACTAACTAACGGAATATTACTTGGACAGACATAGGAACAACAACCGCATTCTATACAATCAAATAATTTATAATCATGGATTTTTTTCAAATCTTTAGCTTTGGCATACCAATAAAGTTGTTGTGGTAATAAATTAATGGGACAGGCATCTGAACAAGAACCACATCGAATACAAGGCATTTGAGGCAGTTTGTCTTTAATTCGTTCTCCAATAGAAGCTATTAAACAATTGGTAGTTTTAATCACTGGCATATCATCATCTGGTTGAGAAAAACCCATCATTGCTCCACCAACAATCAACCGTTCGATTTCTGGTTTACGACCACATTGATCAATTAAAAACCGCATTGGTGTTCCAAATGGTACTTCTAAATTTTGCGGATTTTCAACTGCTCCACCAGTTACAGTAATAATTCGGGATACTAATGGCTGACCTAATTGAACTGCTCTATAAGTAGCTCGGGCTGTTTCTACATTATGCACAACAATTCCATATTTTGCTGGCAACTGTCCACGTTTAATTTTAATACCTGTAAGTGCATGGATTAATTGTAATTCACCTCCAGTAGGATAAATAGTCTCTATCTTAATTACTTCTATTTCTTGATCTGCTGCTTTTAAAAGTGCTGCATATGCTTCTGGTTTATTATCTTCCACTGCAATGATGCAACGTTCTGTTCCACCCAAAGCATGTTTAATTATTTTAGCTCCAGCAATTATATCGTGAGGTTTTTCCCGCATTAAACGGTCATCGCAGGTAATATAAGGTTCACATTCAGCACCATTAAGGATTAGAGTATCTATCCCCTCTGGTCTCAGTTTTATATGAGCAGGAAAGCCAGCTCCACCTAAACCGACTATACCAGCTCTGGCAATATAATCACGTACCATGCTTGGGCTTAGGGTTGCGTAATCATCTAAAGGAATCAAGTTAGTCCAAGTGTCTTTACCATCAGTTTCAATAATGATACAAGGAGCGGTTAAACCAGAAGGATGAGGGACAGCTCTCTCTTCAATAGCAACAACAGTACCTGAACTGGAAGCATGCAATGGAACTGTCATTAATTTGCGACAATTATACGCATGACAATGAGCAATAATTTGGCCTTTTAGTACCTTATCTCCAATATGTACCACTGGTTCAGTTGGTTCGCCGATATGTTGCAATAATGGTAATATTAAAAACGGTGGAATATTAGCTGGTACTATAGATTTATTAGCGGAAAGATTTTTATAACCATTAGGATGAACTCCGCCATGAAATTCCCACATCATACTGTTTGCTCCTTTGCTGTATTTGGTAATTTTTTGAAAAAGGCTTCATTAAGGTGTGGTTTTCTCATAGCCATTTCCTGCATATGTTGTTTTTGCTGAATTTTAGCAGCATGTATTTTATTTCTACATCCACGACATCTAATAGCATTGGAATAGATATTTCCTTTGGCTATTTCATACCACCATTTTTGCTGTCTAGCTGTCCATATTTTTTCTGAACCACAATCACGGCATTTATACGAAATATCTATATAATATTCTGGAAAAGCATGAGTGTTATTATGTTTAAGTTCCTCATGGTTGGCCAATATGCTACTTTCAGGCAATGTTTTGTCGGCTGTTTCTAATTTTAATAGTTTTTTAGTAGCTTTTTTAAGTCTTTTGGCTTTTAATCGACTATTACTTTTCATATTAATTTATACTTTTTAATTAAATAACCAATTATATTTCTGTAATTTATTCAATTGGAAAATACTTATAGTCAGTATTTTTAGCGATTCTATATCGTTTATTAACACTCTAATCTTTTTAGTTTATCATTTATCTCTTTTTTTTTGATATATTTTTTAATATTTGCTAGGGTAGGTAGTTGTTAAAGTTCTTAATAAATTTTTATCTTTGTTCACTGTTAAATATTGGGTTAATGGACAACTTTCAACATGATTAATGGTATAATTTATTTCATAGTTTTTCCTTTTTGACTCTTATATTAATTTTAAATACTTATGATAGAAACCTTAACTCAAATTAAACATGGCATTCACGAAGTATTAGTCGAAGCAGAATTAAAAACTAAGTTAGCAACTGGCAAACCATTACGCATTAAAGCTGGTTTTGATCCAACTGCCCCAGATTTACATTTAGGCCATACAGTATTATTAAATAAGTTACGTCAATTCCAACAGTTAGGCCATACAATTTTATTTTTAATTGGGGATTTCACTGGTATGATCGGTGACCCAACTGGTAAAAATATAACTCGTAAACCTTTAACTAGAGAGCAAGTATTAGAAAATGCTAAAACTTATCAGGAACAAATATATAAAATTTTAGACCCAGATACAACTCAAGTTTGTTTTAATTCTGAGTGGATGGGTAAAATGAATGCTAGTGATTTGATCAAGTTAGCAGCTAAACATACTGTAGCTCGGATGTTAGAACGAGATGATTTTGATAAACGTTATAAAAGTGGCCAGCCGATTGCGATTCATGAATTTTTATATCCGTTAGTGCAAGGTTATGATTCTGTGGAATTAAAAGCTGATATTGAGTTAGGTGGGACGGATCAGAAATTTAATTTATTAGTGGGTCGGGAATTGCAAAAGCATTATGGCCAAACTCCACAGGTGGTAATGACAATGCCAATTTTAGAGGGTTTGGATGGAGTACAAAAAATGTCTAAATCTTTGGATAATTATATTGGAATTGATGAACCAGCGAATGATATGTTTGGTAAGTTGATGTCTGTTTCAGATGATTTGATGTGGCGTTATATTGATTTATTGAGCTTTCGGACTATTGATGAAATTCAGCAGTTAAAACAATCTGTTGTTGATGGAAAAAATCCTCGGGATGTGAAGGTTGAATTTGCTCAGGAAATTATTGAACGATTTCATAGTAAGGCTGCGGCAGTTGGAGCATATGAAGATTTTGTGGCTAGGTTTAAGCGAAATGAAATACCAGACGATATGCCGTTGGTGGAACTATCTAGCGATGAGTTACCAATAGCTAACTTATTGAAAAATTCCGGTTTAACTAGTAGTACTTCAGATGCAATTCGGATGATTAAACAAGGCGCGGTAAAGATTGATGGTGAAAAAATTAGTGACCGGAATTTGAAAATCACTAAAAGTTCAGAAGCTGTTTATCAAGTCGGGAAACGGAAGTTTGCTAGAGTAAAAATAGTTTAAAGTATGAAGTATTTAAAAAAAATAATTATTAGATTGGTTTCGATACCATTAATAATAATTGTAAGCCTAGAACTATTTTATCTGTACAGAGTGTATGAAATACAACCAAAGAAGATACTTTCGGATGTTGAACATACTCAAAGTGCAATTGATGTGTTTTGGGTATCTATCGGAGAAAGTGGAAATATTGTATTAGAACCATTTTCTGTAACAAAATTTATATATTATAATCTTTTTATAGTTTATATTAATTCTTATTCCATTTCTCCAAAAGATATTGCTATAGATTTAGCTGGATTAGTTGCAAGAAAACAACTTATAAATAAAAAATATTCCAATCTAAATTAGCACTTAAATAATATTATTGTTTCTATTTGGGTATCAAATAATTATACAACAATAGAAGCGATAAATTATTTATTAAACAACATGTATTACGGATATTACTATGGCCATATTAAATATGGTTTAACACAAGCAGCACGGTTTTATTTTGATAAATCTTTAACTCAATTGAATTTATTCAGAAATAGTAACCTTAATCGCAATAATACGTGCTCCTTCAATTTATAATCCTTACTGCAAAAGTGATGTTCTTATAGGAAAAGCAGAATTTATTAGTAAAAAACTTAACCAAACATGGCCAACAAAATATGGAGATTTTTTATATTCTTTTCCAAAGTTTGTGCATCATGAAGAAATTAAGTGTAAAAATAAATGATATAGCAAATAAGGTGTATTTTTCACATTCAATAATTTATATCAAATTCAATATTTTATGGATATAGGTTTATGTTAGAATATGGGTACTGGGCTTAAACTATAATTACTGGTAAAATAGACAAATGAAAGAAATGAACTCAATTTGCCAAAAATGTAAAAGCCCAAAGACAAATAAGTA
>JASFYV010000338.1:0-5337 GCA_045046925.1 Candidatus Marithrix sp.
CTCAACTATTAAAACAAAATTTACCCACAGCAAAATTAATAATTGTACCTAATGCTGGCCATTTATCTGATGAACCAACAATGCTCTCAGCTTTAAAGCAACTGATGAGATGTTAAATAGAATATAATATTTATTGAAATCAATAATTTATTATTTTTACTACATATCGTGTTAGTTTTAAATAGCCATTCTTAACATTTTGTTAACTATGATATACTGGGAAAATATACAACGCTCTTATAACAGAATCATGCAATATATAATTTTGACACTATTAGTATCATTTGGTTTACAAGCAGAAACATTAAATGAAATAATTCAACATACCTTGACGACTAATCCAGATATGTTACTTACAATAAATAATTACCGTGCTTCAAGACAAACTATAAAAAAAGCTCAAGCAGGTTATTTACCTTCATTAGAATTATATGGTAGTTATGGCAGTGAAAATAGTGATAATAGCACTACTCGCAATCGGATTGGTGGTGATGTAACCTTAAATCGTAATGAAATTGGCTTAACCCTATCGCAAATGTTATTTGATGGTTTCAGAGTTAAATATCAAGTTGAACAACAGAAATTTTTAACTAATTCAAGTGCTAATACAGTAAAAAATACTAGTGAAAATATTGCGTTATTAACTTCAGAAGTCTATTTAGAAATATTACGTCGCCAAGAATTGCTAGAATTAACTAAAAATAATGTAGTTATTCACCAAAAAATCCTTGAACAAATTAAATTATTAGTAGGGGGAGGTGCTGGTAGAAAAGCTGATGTTCAACAAAGTAGTAGCCGTTTATCTTTAGCTAAATCGAGTTTAGTTAATGCCAAGGGAAGATTACGTGATGCTGAGATAAATTATCGGCGAGTGACAGGAGAGCTACCGATAAAACTATTATTACCAGATTCTATCGATGATAAATTGCCTAATAATTCTGAGGAAGCTTTGTACTTAGCTTTAAATAAACATCCTTATTTAAAAATTGCGAAAGCAAATCTAGCTGCTGCTAAGTCCTCTCATCATCAATCTAAATCAGCTTTGATGCCTAGTTTTACATTTGAAGTAGGAGTATCGAATAGAGATAATATAGATGGAGTTGAAGGAGCTAATGATGATATGAGTGCAATGCTAAAAATGCGTTATAACTTATTTCGTGGTGGAGCTGATACAGCTAGGGTTCAGGAAACCGCAGAAAAAATTGGTACAGCAAAGGAAAGTATTCGGAGTTCACAACGAATTGTAGAAGAAGATGTATTATTATCATGGAATGGATTAGAGACTATTCGAGCTAGGTTAGAATATTTACAGGAATATGCTAAGTCTGCTAAAGCAGTATTAAATTCGTACAAAGAACAGTTTAAATTAGGTCAACGTAGTTTATTAGATGTGCTTGATTCAGAAAATGAATTGTTTAATGCTCAAACTTCATTAGTATCAGCAAAATATACAAAAATATTTAGTGTTATTAAATTGTTGGAAAGTACTGGAACATTATTAGAAACATTGCAAATAAAATTGCCATCAGAAATTCAATGATATGAAATATATATTATACTCCAGCAATAACTTTTGTAGCTCTTTACATAACCTCAGTTTTATTAACATATTTATACATTAAAATTATAGATGTTTGGTTTTTAATTGTGAATTAGTGAATTAAAAATGGTTAATTACTAATGATTTTGACTTTCATTAACATAATTCACAGTTAACCATTCACAATTAATTAAAAATCATCCCGAACAGCTATGACATTAAAATTATGGACATAATATATTTAAGAAAGTTAAAAATAGATACGATTATTGGAGTATTTGACTGGGAACGTCAAACTAAACAAACTATTATAATTGATTTGGAAATGGCAACTGATATTCGGAAAGCTGCTCAAAATGATCGATTAGAAGATACCCTCAATTATAAAGCAGTAGCTAAACGCTTAATTGATTTTGTGAGCAATAGTGAATTTCAATTAGTGGAAACTTTATCAGAAAAAATTGCAGAAATAGTTCTGAATGAATTTTCAGTACCTTGGTTACGTTTACAGTTACATAAACCAGGAGCTGTGCGTGGTGCAAAAGATGTTGGAATTATAATTGAACGAGGCAATAAATTTTAATTATGGCCAGAGTTTATGTTAGTTTGGGTAGCAATATTAAGCCAGAACATTATATTAAATCTGGTTTAATGGATATGCAACGGCAATTTGGTGATTTAATTCTATCTTCTATTTATGAAACTAAAGCTGTAGGTTTTGATGGAGATAATTTTCATAATTTAGTAGCTGGTTTTGATTCTGATTTAAAAATTTATGCAATTGCTCAAATATTACGCAATATTGAAGATAATAATGATCGGCAACGCACTAATAATAGATTCGATAATCGTACATTAGATTTAGATATTTTACTGTACGATACTCTTGTACTTAAGGATGATAACTTAGAAATACCAAGAAATGAAATTTTAAAATATGCTTTTGTGTTATTGCCTTTAGCAGAAATTGCTCCTACAGTTAAACATCCAATAACTGGTCAAACTTATGCAGAATTATGGCAAAATTTTGATAAAAGTAAACAAAAATTATGGCCTTGTATATATTCTAAACCTTTACCAAATTAGTTCCCAAAACCTATAAATAAAACTTCTATATTTCCTCTCTCCTGCATATTATTAATTAGTACCTGAAGTTACGCAACCATATATAAAATATATTTCGGTCTGAACGCATAATTATTCAACTAACATCTTATAATGAAATTTAAATTACATACAACCGATAGACTTGCTCGTCGAGCTAGTTTACATTTTACTCGTGGTACAGTGGAAACTCCAGCTTTTATGCCAGTAGGGACTTATGGTTCAGTTAAAGCTATGATGCCGGAACAAGTTCTTACAACAGGAGCAGAAATTATTCTAGGCAATACTTACCACTTAATGTTACGTCCTGGTACTAAAGTAATTAAAGCTCATGGTGATTTACACAATTTTATGCACTGGGATAAACCAATCTTAACTGATTCCGGAGGATTTCAAGTATTTAGTTTAGGTAAAATGCGAGAAATAACCGAACAAGGAGTAATGTTTAGTTCTCCAATCAATGGTGATAAATTTTTCTTAGGCCCAGAAGAATCTATGGCAATCCAACGGGATTTAGGAGCTGATATTGTGATGATATTTGATGAATGTACACCTTATCCAGCTACTGAACAAGAAGCCCGTGATTCCATGGAATTATCGTTACGATGGGCAGCTCGTTCTAAAATCTCTCATACTGATAATCCAGCAGCCTTATTTGGTATCGTGCAAGGTGGTATGTACGAACATTTGCGTCAAATTTCGCTAACAGGATTAGTCAATATTGGTTTTGATGGATATGCTCTTGGTGGCTTATCAGTCGGAGAACCCAAAGCAGATATGCAGCGAATTTTAGTTAATGTAGTTCCTCAATTGCCAACAGACAAACCTCGGTATTTAATGGGAGTTGGAACTCCAGAAGATATAGTCACAGCAGTGAAATCTGGAATTGATATGTTTGATTGTGTGATGCCTACTCGTAATGCTAGAAATGGTCATTTATTCACTAGTCATGGAGTAATACGGATTCGCAATAGTCAGCATAAATATGATACTGGACCATTGGATAAAAATTGTGATTGTTATACCTGTCAAAATTATAGCCGAGCTTATTTACATCATTTGGATAAAACTAGAGAAATTTTAGGTTTAAATCTAAATACATTACATAATCTACATTATTATCAAAATGTTATGCAAGGATTACGAAAAGCTATTTCTGAACAACGTTTAGATACTTTTGAATTAGGTTATTAACTAAAATTATGCAAATAAATGAATAAGAAATTAAATTTCGTGTATTCTTCAAAATTTGTAACTCATCAAAAGCGGTTTTAATATCTAATTTAGAGCGTAAAGCAAATTGAGATTATTAGACATTTTCAAAATGTCCATATTACAATAGTTCGGACAGTTTTAATAAAAAATCGTTATTAAATTAAATTTTTAAAGAAAAATAACAAAATATTTCAATAATGTAAAGAATTCCAGATATTAATTCAACTTTACCGTAATGTACTGCTTTTCCTTCTTCCATAATTTACCTTGTTAAGTTTTAATATCAAAGTGGAATTATATTCGTTGCCCATGATTGATGTCAAGTTTACATATGGAATGCAATTTTACTAATTATAAACTCAAAGTTTTAAAATAAACAGGTTCAATCTCATATAGTTTTATGGTTTTACCTATTTTAGCTTTTAAAATACCGTTGAATAGTTGTTCTGGTGTGATTTTATGATGGAAGCGAACTATAGTATAACTCTGATTAAGCAATTGTTCACGCTGCTTTTCTTCTTTCTGATCGTAATACTTTATGGTTGTCATAACCATTGCATTCTAAGATTAACCGAAGGTCTTTCACAAAGAAATCAGCTCGATAGCTACCAAAGGTATAGTTGTGATGAAATCCAAAGCCTTCAAATACTTGAGCTAGGACTTGTTGCCATTCTATTTCACCTTTAGTATTGGATTTTACTAATGTTCCAACATTGCCAAAAATCTGCTTTTTCAACTCAATTCCAACTATAGAATCCATGCCTAATACTATTTTACTGACAGATTCCAAATCATAACCATTCATGTGGTTTGCTCTACCGCCATTGGCTTTAATGGTTTGGTAGTCAATCTTTTCGTGGGGAATATTGTGCTTTCTGATGTAACTACTGACAGTGCCTAATGGTTTTTCTAAGAAATTGATGATGTCTTTCTTGGTATATAATGCTTCTTCAGGAAATGAGGTTTTTAAACCATATTGCTTCATTAGAATTATACATTGTTCTTGCACGGTTTGTTGGATATTGGGAGTGAGGCCGCAGGCTTGCTGGATGGATGTTTCTAAGGCTGTGCGAACAAGAACAACAGATTGTAAAATTGCACATCTTCGTCCAATGTGAAATTGATTTTTTTGAAGAGCATTATGTCCAGAGGCTATGACATAGGCACTAATTATTGTTTCTATCATTTTGCTGTTATAAACAACAATATTTCTACCAATATATGGGCTATTTTTAGCAGTTACTCCACCATACTAAATATAAAACTGATGGTCAAACTCCGTTTCCACCGGGTGCATTTGGTGGTAAGTATGCGTACCCAAATAGATATATTTTTGATGGAACTAGTCCAGAAAACCACACTCGTTTAGAATTATCCAGTTTTTATTCAGGCTTTAATAAACATTTAATCGGTTTGGGAACTGGTTATCATTTTGCTGATGCTTATGACTATAGGTCTTTTCAAAACACTAATCCAAT
>JASFYV010000339.1:0-4541 GCA_045046925.1 Candidatus Marithrix sp.
TCCATTATACCGTCATGGCAAACTTATTTTTAAAGCATGTAAACAATCTTTGAACGCAAACTGTTTTACCTCAAATAACAGCATAATAATTGAGAATCTATTTGTTAAGTTTGTTGCACATTTGGCATCACACACTATAATTAGATGTAGTTATTCCATAATTAACTAAGGTTAAACAACTCGCTATCTCTGTTCAAAGAACTGCTAAAATTGCTGTTTTACTGGGAAATGATTTTTTTAATTTTCTTACAGATGATTCAGAGAAATATGCACTAATTTTAATAGATAAAATCATGCTGTTTGCCAATGATATTTTTTACCCTAATTTTTGACATCTAAACTCTTCTTTAGCTCAGATCGGCCTACTTATTGAAGTGCTTTCATGATTATCACGAACACCTATGGGTTATTCATATGCTTCTAACTTTGAAGCTAATTTCAATAAGGAAATAAAATGAGTCTTGATGCTCTTGAGCTTATATTAGCAATTGAAGAAGAATTTCAAATTACCTTAACAAATGATGAAGCTTTCCAGAGTGTAACACCAAGTCTTCTAACAGACAAAGTTTATTCAAAGCTCAGAAAATCAAAGCAAGATATTTGCCCATCAATACATGGTTTTTTTATTGTTAGGAAAATTCTAATAGAACAAAGAATTCCTAGGGAAAAGATTAAACCAGAGACTATGCTTGATGACCTTATAAATAAAAAATCCCGTAAAAAAATTTGGCAAGATTCACTATCTTCAATATCAAAAGGGCAAAATATTTATATTCCACTCGAAAAAAAATTATGGATGAAAGTATTAATTACTATCTCAATGTTAGTAACATTTGTATTATTAATTATTGAAACAGAGAATATGGCATTATCACTTATACCTTCTTGTGCCATAGGTATTATACTTAATTTTTCCATGTTACCATTTCAAAGTGAATTCCCTAAAAACTACCAAACTGTAAAAGATTTGATTCGGATTGTTGGCACTCTTGATACTAAAATTTGGAGCAGGGACGAGGTATATAATCGAGTAAAAAAAATAATAGTTGAACAATTAGTAATTAAAGAAGAAGATATACAACCAAATTCCCATTTTATTGATGATTTAGGAATCGATTAAGTTAGGAACATAATTAAAATACACCTTGCAAAATAGTTGGTTACCTTGTTAATCGATGTAAATCGAAACTTAAATTACATCAAATTCAAGTTAATCTCATAATTTAAACTCTATATATCGAAAATATGTTAAAATAATACGATATATATATCATCTTTCACCATTATATAATTTTACCTATTTGAGCAAGATTATACAATTCAATTAACCCCAATTATCTTGTTTAAATCAACTAATTAAAAGCTATCAAAGCCTAATATAGGAATACAATATGTCCCGTGGTGTCAACAAAGTAATTTTAGTAGGTAGATTGGGAAATGAACCAGATATACGTTCTACTGCTAGTGGTATGACTATAGTTACAGTTAGTTTAGCAACTAATTTTTCTACCAAAGATAAGCAAACAGGTGAATGGAAAGAAGAAACAGAATGGCATCGAGTAGTATTCTTTGATAAATTAGCAGATACTGCTAAACAATATTTAAATAAAGGCTCTCAAATCTATGTTGAAGGTCGTTTACGGACTAATAAATGGCAGGATCAAAGCAGCGGACAAGATCGCTATAGTACAGAAATTATTGCTCGTGAAATGCAAATGCTAGGAGGTCGTGATGATAATGCGCCACCTCAAGCTAATAGACCATATTCACAACCAGCGGTTGCGGCGGCTACCCCTCCTACACCTGCTGCTCCAGCCAAACCAGTAGCTCCTCCATTGCCAGATAAAAACTTTGATGAAGATGTACCATTTTAAATTATGAAAAAAATAATAATTGCTAGTGGTAATAAAGGTAAATTGCGAGAATTTAATCAGATATTACAAAAATTTGCGTTTGAAGTGACTCCTCAAAGTCAACATCAAGTTCCAGAGGTTGCAGAAACAGGTTTGAGTTTTGTGGAAAATGCTTTAATCAAAGCCCGTAATGCTGCTCAACATACTGGTTTTCCTACGATATCGGATGATTCTGGAATTGAGATTGATGCACTAGATGGTTCACCAGGAATTTACTCAGCTAGGTTTGCTGGGGAAAATGCAACTGATGATGATAATAATAAGCTATTGGTAAAAAAATTAACTAATATTGCGGAAGAAGAACGTACAGCTCGTTATCATTGTGTAATCGTATATATGCAGCATGCCAATGACCCTATGCCATTAATTTGTCAAGGTAGTTGGGAAGGTAGAATTTTACTTAAACCTCGTGGTCAAAATGGTTTTGGTTATGATCCGTTTTTTTATGTACCTACCCATAATTGCACAGCCGCAGAACTATTACCAGAAGTTAAAAACCAGTTAAGTCATCGTGGCCAAGCTTTACGTGCTTTACAAATGAGATTGCAACAAGACTATTTAAACTAAATCTGTATTGGAATCCAAAACTTCAGTTAGTCTAACTTGGATTCCAAAGCTTTATCCACAAATTTTTTGTCAAGTCATGCTTTTGGTAAGGTGACTCCAGTTTGGCCTTGATACTTACCATTTCGATCTCGATAAGAGACTTCACAAACCTCATCCGCTTCTAAAAATAGTAATTGGGCAACACCTTCATTAGCATAAATCTTAGCTGGTAATGGAGTGGTATTAGAAAATTCCAAAGTAATATGGCCTTGCCATTCTGGTTCAATTACTGTGTTACTTACTACAATTCCCATTCTAGCATAAGTGCTTTTTCCCGATACAATTCCCAATATATTGCGAGGAATCCGAAAATATTCTACAGTACGAGCTAAAGCAAACGAGTTGGGTGGAATGATACAAATATCGGCATTTATATTGACAAAACTTTTCGCATCAAAATTCTTAGGATCAACGATGGTTGTATTAATATTGGTAAATACCTTAAATTCATTGGCACAACGCACATCATAACCATAGCTAGAAGTGCCATAAGAAATTATTCGTCCATCATCACGAACTTGTTGTGGCTCAAATGGGTCGATCATATTTTGGGATTCAGCCATCCGCCGAATCCATTTATCAGATCTAATGCTCACTTAATCATTTACAACTTTAATAGTAGGGAACTTAGTAGTATAATCTTTAGCTTGCATAGATAATTTAGCTACTGTATGTCTGGCAATTTCACAATATAGTTGAGATATTTTTCCTTCTGGTTCGGCAACTACTGAAGGTCTACCACTATCAGTTTCAGCTCGAATTTTAATATCTAACGGCAAAGAACCAAGAAAATCAACATTTTGTTCTTGAGCCATGCGTACCCCACCACCTTTACCAAAAATATGTTCTTCATTACCACATTTGCCACAAATATGGATGCTCATATTTTCGATAACTCCAATCACTGGAATGTTTACTTTTTCAAACATTTTTAGCCCTTTAAGAGCATCAAGTAATGCAATGTCCTGTGGGGTAGTTACGATAACAGCACCACTGACTGGAATTTTTTGAGCTAAAGTCAATTGAATGTCGCCAGTTCCTGGTGGTAAGTCGACAATTAAGTAATCTAATTTATCCCATTTAGTATCTTTAAGCAATTGTTCCAAAGCTTGAGTTACCATCGGTCCACGCCAAATCATTGGAGTGTTTTCTTCTATCAGATAGCCAATCGACATGGATTGTAAACCATGACTTACCACTGGTTCCAGGGAATTACCATCTTTAGATTCTGGTTTGGAGTTAGCTCCGAGCATACGAGGCTGACTAGGGCCGTAAATATCAGCATCTAAAATACCTACCCTAGCACCATCTTTTAGTAATGCTAACGCTAAATTAACTGCAACGGTAGATTTACCGACTCCACCTTTCCCAGATGCAACAGCAATGATATTTTTAATGCCTTTGACTGGTTCGACTCCTTTTTGAGCTGCATGAGTAAGAATTTTATTGTCAATATTGATGTTAGTGGTATTTACTCCATCTATTTCACCAATTATAGTTTGTAATTGATTGGTTAATTTAGCATTATAACCTTTAGTTGGATAACCAAAAACTAAATTTACAGTGATAGTATCACCTTCAATTTGGATATTTTTAACTACTTTACTGGTAACTAAATCTTTTTGTAAATAAGGGTCTATATACTTTTTGATAGCAGTCTCAATGGAAGCCTGTGAAATCATTAATTATTCTCCAAAATTAGGTGGGATATTTAAGTATATAAATAGGGGACTTTATCGCAATTCACAAGTGATTTTAATAAATATCTTTATATTTAAATTGACATATTTATAAAGTATAAATTAATATAATTTCATTTAAAATATGTAGTTATAAATACTTGAGTGTTTCTATAATGTATTAAAATTATAGATTATAGGGTTGACTTTATTAAATTAACCAAGCTTATACAATTAATTACAAATTTTATGTAGGATGTAATGAGTTTACGAATTACATCTTTCGAGTCACATTTAGATACACGATTGATGCAATTCATACTTCATTGCATCCTACATTTAT
>JASFYV010000340.1:0-3740 GCA_045046925.1 Candidatus Marithrix sp.
TTATACGATCGTAATTACCCATCATATTTTCATTTGGCAACTCTTTTTAAATTCAATAGAAAATTTGTAATACGTTGTTCTGCCATGTCTTTTAAACAAGTTCGTGATATGTTAAAAGGAAAAGGTTATGATAGCCAAATAACAACTCTTGAACCTCATCGTAGTAAGCTTGCACAAAGATAATGATTTATCAACTAAAATAACGGTACGATTTGTCCGTGTTCAACTAGAAAATGGTGAATACGAAAGTTACCAATTTACTTGATGAAACCCAATTTCCAACTGAAGATTTTTTAGATATTTATCATAGGGGAAGTTGAGGTACGCTATCTTAAAAACCCGTCTTAATCTTGAAAACTTTTCTGGTAAAACAGCCCAATCAATTTATCAAGTACTCTACAGTATATTTAACTGGACTTGAAACTATCTTAACTGCTGAATGATAAATTATCTGAGAAAGTCATTAAAACAACAAGTTAATCATGTAGTTTCATTTAATGCAATTAAAAACCAAGCTATTCAATTGTTCTGACGAATCTTCAGATTATTGAACGATTAGAAAATTTTAACTAAACCTTATTAGAGAAAAACGAAAAGCACTACGTACGTTCTTCTAGGTATCTTCTTAACTTTCAGAAAAGACTACGGAAATTTACCTTTTAATTCTTAACTTAATGGCATTGACTCCCTTAGCTACACTTTTCCAAGTCGTTTTGGCACGGGTTACACTCAGGATAACTAGTCGTTGAAGCGGACACTTTACATTCTTGTCTAACTCGAAAGATGTAATTCGTAAACTCATTACATCCTACATGAAGTACCGACCCTACATAGGTAAGAAATTATACAAGAATTACAAGCCATTACATCATGGTGAAATTAATCTCCCGGAATAAAATGTGACAGATATTTTCTGTCTGATCCTATCTCTTATTGAATAGCCTTAAATTTGAATATAATCTAAATAAGGAGATTTAATATTAATTCAACTGAATTCTCTGTCCCCAAGGAACTGACTTTTTACCTTTTATCAACCAAATTATAGGATAATACGGCATCTGATCTGGAAATTCACCATCCGCATCGGTAAAATAAATCAATAAATCCGGTGGCTGCATTTCCTTATCAACATATTCAAACACTGGTTTAAAAGAAGTACCACCCCCACCGATAAATTTACGTGGTGGCACAAACTCTTCCCAAGGTTCATAAGACCATGGACTATCTTTAGCCATTTCTGCATCACAAGCCAACAAAGTAATCTTAGCTCGCATCTGACCTTTGATTGCATCTATTTCTGCCACACATTGAGCAATTTCCTCATCGTGAATAGAACCACTGGTGTCCAACGCTACCACGATATTTAATTGCTCACTATGTTGACTTGGAAAGATTGCCGTTCCTTCTCGTTTTGAAGGCCGCATATAACTGTAATCATTGCGAGCTGTAACAGATATATAACGGGCTAATAACATCCGCCAAGGTAGCTGAGGTTGTAAGAAATATTCCACCATCCGAGCCATAGTACCACCAAGTTTACCAGCTTGCATAGCTTGTTGAGTTGCACCGGCTAAACGTTGTTGCCATTGAGTATCCAGATTTTGCTTTTCCATATCGGTAAGTGGAGGTGGCTGCGAAGCTTCGGGTTGTTTTTCATTTGCTGGAGTGGAATCAGCTTCTTTAGTTTCATCTTGATTTGGATTTCGTTCTTCCAGATCACTACCCTGATTTTCAGCTGGTTTTTGATTTTGATCATCATATACATGCTTATCCATAGGCTCATCGGAATTATTAGGTTTGATCAACGGATAAATTTCTTCCGCAGTCATGCCTAGATAATCCTCTGGAATCCACACTCCTGGCGGTGCTGTCAAACCTTCTTCCAATAAGATGGGGTTAATTGCATAGTCGCAAGCCAAATCCCAACGTTGTTTATTGCGATGTTGCCGCCTAGCAAAGTGGGATAATGCACAATGTAATGCCTCATGAGCCAACACAAATTGTATTTCTTGCACATTCAAAGCTTCTATATACTCAGCATTATAATAAAAACTTTTGGCATCAGTAGCAGTAGTTTGACACCATTTAGGTTTAGCTGCTTTACTATGCAAACGCAGAACTAATGCCCCTAAAAATGGCTTATCCATGATTAACTTGGTTCTAGCTCGAGCCAGCTTGGTTTCCGCCTCATTCATAGAGCATTATATCCCCAATTACTTGAGCCCATTGCGAAAATTCTGGAACATTAAAGATAGGCTGGCCGATAGCAGTATACATATCTGATACCAACATAACTCCCATTTCTCGAGGTTTTAAGCGACTCGCAAAGGCCAATAAATGACCATAGATTTGCATACTATCAGCACTGTCTTTAGCTCTAATAGCTCTGCCAACTAAAGCTGCTGTCACTGCATATTGTAAATCGATCTCTTTCGGTATTGCTACTGGTTCGCCACGTAAAATAGCATCTAAATCTGGCATATGTTCTAAATTAGCGAGAAAAGCTTGTAATTCAATTCCAGCCGCATTGCCAACACAAGCTTGTAAAGCTCCCAATAATAAATCTGGATAGTCGGTAAATTTTTGTAAAGCTCGATGAGCAAATTCCCAGGAACGTGGTGAAGGAAAAGCCACTGGATTATGAGCTGGATCAAAATCAAATAATAATTCTGGTCGAAATCTTAAAAAAGCTATAATCCGTTCATCAATATTATTTTTATACGCCCACATGACCCAGTCATCTAAAAATACTTCAAATTCAAAATGGGAGAAACGATTGGCCAATGGAGATGGCATAGTATAAGTAACACCTCGATCTCCTTGTCGATTACCAGCGGCAATTATCACCCAGCAATCGGGGACTTGGTATTCTCCTAAACGACGGTCTAAAATAAGTTGATAAGCAGCTGCTGATACACTTGGTGGAGCTGAAGTTATTTCATCCAAGAATAAAAATCCACTGAGTCCATGTCTATCCACATTTGGTAATAGAGCTGGAATTGCCCACTCTACATGTTTGTCAACTCTAAATGGTATTCCCCGTAAATCGCTGGGTTCCATTTGGGATAAGCGGATATCAATCACTGGTACTTTATGTGTAGCTGCAACTTGAGATACGATTTGAGATTTGCCAACTCCAGGTGGCCCCCACAACATAACTGGAGTGTGATAACCATCTTGAGCACTTAAAAATTCACGTTCTAAAATAAGGTTTAATTGGCTTGGTCGCATGATTTGTATTATTGTTGGAATGTCATAATTTATTATATCAAGTTCATAAATTTATAGTCCGAATAAATCTACATAACTCTTGAATTTTTTACTTATAATATTTTATACTAAAAAAATATTAATGTTTTAGCTATGAATAAACCATCTGCATTACCCATTGAAAACGATATAATAAGTGCTGAAATATATAAAAAATTAAGTAACCTATACACTTAATCCATTTAGAAACTGCAACCCAAGCTTTGGTCTACACAAACCAGTAGCAGTTATTTTACTTGATTTAGGTTTCCTACCAGCAACTAAGAAAATGTAATATTGAAGCATCCACAATGGAAAACAAAAATATGCCTGCAAAGATTGTAACAGACAGTTTGTGTGAGCTACCAATAAACTGTATTTTTCAAGAAAAGAAGGATTTAATTGACAAATTATTGTTAGAAAAAATCCCATTAGCTGGTATTGCAAGGGTTGTTGAAGTTTCTGAATATTGGCTACAGAATTATGTTAAT
>JASFYV010000341.1:0-6162 GCA_045046925.1 Candidatus Marithrix sp.
AAAATTTTTTAATTTGGTGAATCTTGATTCTGACAATTAAGTAATTACCTACCATTTCTATGTAGAGATAGTAGAATGTAAAAATAAATCACGTAATATTATAACCTTGTTTTCGAGCAGTTAATACGACAGCTTGCAGACGTGCGTAGGTGTGACTTTGAAGTACGGAAACAACCACTAACTGTTTAACCTTAGCTCCTCGTAAGTCCCGTTTGGGTAGGGATTCTTAGTGAATGGGGCATCAGGTTCTAAAGGCAAGCACTCCATCTTTCTGAAGTCGGTTAAGTAAATTTCTTCCAACTGTGGGTCTACCACGTTTACTAGATTTTGGAGGAGGTTCCTCAATATCAGCTTGAGAAAAAATGATGCGATAATGCTGAAAAATTTGTTCTGGGTTTGAATATGATATACAAGCTTAATAGGAATTCGTACATATCTTCTGCCCACAGAGAACCATTTTCTGTTTGATTATTTAGTTCACGTATGTGCACCACATAAAGTATGACGCATCTCACCAAATTTGAAATAAGGAGCAGTCGTGTACTGCCGCCTTTGAAATCTTTAAGAGATGCTTCACTCGGCTTCTTTACCACCATGTATGAACAGGTGAGTGTGAGTTGAGGTTGAAGCTGTGTGTAACCAGTGCAATTTACCCCCAACATAAATGTTGAAAGGTTTTTTTGATATTCCTGTTTGTCGTTTGAATGTTTCTTATGTCTGTATCAATTTATATTTTTTCATTACTACGCTGGTATCTTTACATGTTTTATTAGTTTAACTTTATCTTTATTTAGGAAAGATGTCTATTGGTTATCATGCTTTCTATCAAAATTAAAGCTAAACAGTTAGGTAAAACACTTTATCAAACTAAGCGAGATTTACTTTTTGACTGTTTACGTATCGAACTTTAAAAGCTTCGAATTTCTGCATTTTTCCCGGCTTAAGCGAAAGTCCTAAGTAAATCTAGCGAAAACTTAATAAAACGCTTATAATAAATAAAGTGTTTAATATAAACTTTAGACAAAATGTTTGGTTAAGAAACTTAAAAATATAGCATTTCCTAATTGAATAGATTATTGAAATACCAAAAAATTGATTGTTGAATTTAATTAAGAATTGCTACACAACTTTTATAAAATAATATGGAAGATATTAGAATAGTAAATATGCAACGATGGATAAAGATTATCTTTATTTCGTGTATATTAGCTCAAGTTTTACTTATATTTTGTGATTATATTTTTAATTATGAAAATATTTTTGAGGATAAGAGTATTCGTAGAATTTGGAATATAGCTCGTGAAAACTCGATACCAACTTGGTTTGCTTCTATGCAGGCTCACGCCTTAGGGATTACTGTTTTCATGATTGCAATTGTCCAATCTCGTTATATTTCATGGTTAAAACTATCGATTTGGATTCTAATTGGAATGTTTTTTTTATGGATTGGAATTGATGATATGGCTGAAATTCATGAAAAACTTGGTGGAGCTCTTGAACGTATGGTTACCAAGAATGATACAGAATGGGAAGGGCCTATTGGATTATTGTTAAAAAATCCTTCTTTTGCTTGGTATACTTTTATTGCTCCAATATTTGCTCTATTTGGAATATTAATAGCAGTATTTTTATGGAAGGCTTTTTGGGAACTAAGTCTTACTCATTACCTTATATTAGGATTTGGCTGTTGGATAATTGCTCAAGGTATTGATTTTACTGAAGGATTAGACAAGATCGATGGCTTTTATATTTACATTAAAGAAGCTCTTGATCTTGAACGTAGATATGGAGTTTCGCATACTTTTAAAGTAGTCGAAGAAGAATTAGAAATGCTTGGAACTACCTTGTTATGGGTTGGATTTTTGCATTATTTCGCTAATATTGCAAATGGTCTTCAGCTTAAATTAGTAAAATCATCTCATCTAAGTAAGTAAAATTAAAACTCTCTCTATTGCAGAGAGAGCTAAAAATTAGCTTAAACGTTGTTTAATGTTGGCTGTAAAGGCCTTCATATCTACTTTACCCTGTACTTTGGGTTTAAGATAGCCAATTATTTTTCCAAGTTCTTTAATAGAAGTTGCACCAGTTTCGTTAATAGCTGTTTCAATTAAGGAATTAATCTCAGTTTCATTCAACTGTTGTGGCATATATTTTTTAATAACTTCAATTTCAAAAGCTTCTTGTTCGGCTAAATCCTGCCGATCAGCTTTTGTATATTGTTCTAAGGAATCTCGCCTTTGTTTAAGCATTTTATCTAATATCGCCACTACTTGCGCATCATCCAAACTGATACGTTCATCAACTTCTCGTTGTTTAATCGCAGCCTGCATTAAGCGTATCGTACCTAAGAGTTGTTTTTCTTTAGCACGCATAGCTGCTTTCATATTTTCTTGAATTTTTTGTTTTATCGAGTCAGACATAATATTATAAATCTACTATTTGGGAGTAGGATATATATCTCTAGTGATCGCGACGTGGACGTAATGTGGTACGATGGACTCTTTTTAAATGTCTTTTAACAGCAGCGGCAGCTTTACGTTTACGAACAGTAGTAGGTTTTTCGTAATATTCACGACGGTGTACTTCAGCTAAAATTCCAGCCTTTTCACAGGAACGTTTGAAGCGACGAATAGCAACTTCAAAAGGTTCATTTTCTCTTACACGAACTTGAGGCATTGAAAGCGTACTCTCTTTTACATAAGTTTAAGGTTATTACAAAATATCGCATTATAATATTTATTTAATTAATTAGCAACTTTTAAATCTAAAAATGGGTAATTCTTATCAAACTATTAGACATATCATCAGAAAATTAATCATAAAGTTTATGTTAATTATAACGGTGATTTTTTTATTTGTATCAGCAGTTTTAATTCAATATTTACAAACAGATCATGGTTTTGAACGTTTATATTATGCTCAATCAATGGTAGATATACTAAAGATATTATGGTTAACAATTGCATTTGAAAGACTATTATATTTATTATTTTGTTATGAAAAAAATGGTAAAAATTTATTATTCACTTCAATAATGATATTGATCCCACCATTACGGTTAGCATCTAGGAGATGTCATAAAAAAGATTATATATTTTGGAATTTAAAATGGCGATTAGTTAATAAGGAATTATATACTTATATTGAAAAAAGGTTTTTATATCCAATACTTGTCATTTCTTTTTTTATGATACCGTTTTGGATTACAGAAATTTTTTCTACTAATTTTTCCAACTTATGGTTCTTTCACTCATTAAATATTGGCAACGCTATAATCTGGAGTTTATTTGTTGCCGAATTTATTATTTTATGTTCCATCAGTAAAAAACCACTTAACTATGTATTAGCACATTGGTTAGAACTTTCTATAATAATCCTTCCTATGTTAGCTTTAGCAAGATTTATTTTAATATCCAAATATATACAAGTATCAAAAACTACTTATTTAATTTGGTTTGTTAAAATACAAAACATGTTAAATATCTATCGTACTAGGTCTGTTCTGAATAGAATTATTAGAATATTAATCATAATAAATATTGTCAAACGTTTTTATCAACACAAAAATCCACAAAGATATTTAGAAATATTACAAGAACAACTGAAGGATAAAGAACGAGAAATAGCAAAAATAAATCAACAAATCGAAGAAACAAAAACCTTGACTAAAATATGATTAATATTTAATTTTAATACAGGACAAGAAGGACTTTGTTAAAATTCACATGTTATAATAATATATATTAATATTAAGGATTAAACTATGCGAATTAAACTAGCTGTTATTTTATTATTATTATCAGGTTCATTATACGCTACACCAGTCGATGACTTACTAGCAGAATACCGTTTAACAGGAATAGAATCTTTCAGTGCAGAAGCTGGTAAAATACTATGGTCACAAGAATTTACCAATGCTAAAACTGGTAAAATACGTCAGTGTTCCACTTGTCATACCGCAGATTTACGCAATGAAGGTAAACATATTCGTACTGGCAAAGTTATTAAGCCATTGGCTCCAATTGTAAATCCAGAACGTTTAACTAATATGAAGAAAATTCGGAAATGGTTAAAACGCAATTGTAAATGGACTTTAGGGCGAGAATGTAATGCTCAAGAAAAAGGTGATGTATTACTTTTCATGCAAAATTTTAATGGGGAATAGTAATGAAATTAATATTTATATTTATATTATTATCTAGTTATGTAGTATTAGCAGACGATGACTCAAGCAGTTCCAAAAATCCTGGTGTTGCTCCTGTTAACAATGCAAATTATGCCGAAGAATGTGGAGCTTGTCATTTTGCTTATCAACCAGGATTATTACCATCTGTATCTTGGAAAAAGTTAATGACCAGTTTAGAAGATCATTTTGGTGAAAGTGCTGAATTAGAACCTGAAGAACAAAAAAATTTGACAGCTTATTTGACTAAAAATGCTGCGGAATTTTCTAACTATAAACGTTCCGTTAAAATCATACGTTCATTGACGAAAAATAAAACTCCATTGCGTATTACCGAAATACCTTATATCATTAAAAAACATGATGAATTAACCTCAGCAATGGTAATTGGAAATCCAGAAGTAAAATCTCTAAGTTATTGTGATAATTGCCATACTAAAGCTGTCACTGGTAGCTATGCAGAAGATGATATTATAGTTCCTGGTTATGGAAATTGGGAAGAGTATGAACATTCTTCAAGCTTTGTTGGTCGTATTAAACATGGTGCTAAAGAGTTATATAAAAATATAACTGGGAATTAAATAAACAATTGTAAGCACTTGTAGGAATGCCATTAAGTTAAGGGCAACTGCCCCTACATAACATGATGATTCGTAGGGATAATCCCTTTACCCTATTTCCTTAACTTAATGGCATTGAAGCACTTACAGGGGTAAATCTATTGTCCTAACTCAACCAAGAATAATATTATGCCTATCAAATACCTAAAATATTCAGCCAAAGTCTGGGATTTGCCGACTCGTGTATTTCATTGGCTACTAGTTTTAGTTTTTATTTTTGTTTGGCTAACTCAAGGAGATGATCGTTATTTAGATATACATGTTTTTGCTGGATATTTATTTTTAGGCTTATTGATATTTCGATTAATTTGGGGATTTTTGGGAAGTAAATACGCTAAGTTTAGTAACTTTCCTTATTTAAAAATTTGGAACTACTTAGCAACCTTATTCACAACCAAACGTCAACATTTTTTAGGCCATAATCCAGCTGGTAGTTGGGCAGTATTTATAATTTTAAGTTTAGGTTTAATAGTATCGATAACTGGTTTATTAACCTTGGGAGGTGAAGAACGACATGGCCCATTGGCTGGTATGATAAGTTTTGAATTAGGTGATAGCTTTCACGAATGGCATGAAATTACTGCTTGGGTTATGCTTGGGCTTATTGGTATACATATTTTGGGAGTTATAACAGAAAGTTGGTTACATAATGAAAATCTGATTAAATCCATGATTACTGGGGTTAAATTCACAACAGATAAAGCTAATGATGTTCCAAAATATGGGCTAATTGCTATTTTTATGATTTTATCGGTGATTAGTGGGATTCTCAGTTATTTCAATGGTTATTTATTAATAGAAAACTATCGACCATTTATTGGGCCTAATTTACCCCAAAATACTTTATGGCAAGAAGCTTGTGGAGAATGTCACCTTGCTTATCATCCAAGTTTATTACCAGCTCGTTCTTGGCAATTAATGTTAGCAGAACAAGAAAATCATTTTGAAGAAGATTTATATTTAGAAGAAGAGATTATCATTGAATTACAAACTTTTGCAGTTGAAAATGCAGCAGAAAATCATTTGACTGAAGTAGCATGGAAAAATAATCGATCTATTTTACCAGAACAAACTTTATTACGAATTACAGAGATAGATTATTGGGTAACCAAACATCAACATATAGAATCCAAGATTTGGCAACATTCTAAAGTTAATTTTAAAGGCAATTGTGGAGCTTGTCATTTAGATGCAGAACAAGGCACTTTTGAAGATGCTGCTATGCGTCTGCCATTAGCCATCTTTCCTAAATAATGGTATATAAATGTAGGATGCAATGAAGTATGAATTGCATCAATCGTGTATCTAAATGTGACTCGAAAGATGTAATTCGTAAACTCATTACATCCTACATAAAAT
>JASFYV010000342.1:0-12663 GCA_045046925.1 Candidatus Marithrix sp.
CTTTATGAAATTGAATAAAAAGAGATTTATTGAAGAAGAGAAAATTAAATTTACTTATATGACTTTTATCTCCCATGCGGTTGTTAATGCTATTAAAGAATATCCATTAATTAATTCTCAAATTGATGGAGAAAATATTATTGTAAAAAAATATGTAAATCTTGGAATTGCAGTGGCAGTAGAGCCAAATGGTTTGATAGTTCCAAATATTAAACATGCAGAAAATCTGAGTGCAAGAGGATTGGCGAAAGAAATATCATCTATTGGTAACAAGGCTCGTAATAAAGGATTAAAACCTGATGATGTTAAAAATGGAACTTTCACAATTACTAATTATGGTGTGTTCGGGTTGCAATTTGGAACTCCAATAATACAATCACCGTCATCTTTTAAAGATTTTGCAAGACTTTGTAGTACTTCATTAGGATTATTTACATGCACTAAAAACCACCATGCAGTTATTAAATCAAAAGATTTTGGAGGAAATGGTAAATCTTCAATAGTTCCATTGATGATATTTAATCCATAGCTTTTTTTAGCTGCTGTTACGGCTGTTTCAGAAAAATCGATACCATCAACATGACATTTAGTTTTATTTCTAATATCATTCATAAAAGTTCCATTACCACAACCTACATCTAACAGCTTACTTTTTGAGTTTAGGTTATCCATGATGGAATTGGGAATTTTGTTAATGTTATCGTGTTGAAAAAAGAATTTTTTTATAGCAGAAATTATCTTACCATTTGGTTTTTCTGGTTTACTTGTTGGAGAATTTACAGTTTCATGGGGTAAATAATTTGTAGGATAGTATTTTGCCAATTCTTCATTAGCAATTTGAGGATTCATATAGACAAGGCCGCATTTTTTACATCTAACATATGTGAATGTCCCCTCAATACCATGTTCTTCATCTTGCGCATGAAAAAGAAACTTGTAGTTATCATCTCCACATAATATACAATTGGTTTTGTTTGTGTTTATCATAAATTGTATTTTATCAACTTCGTTTTAAACTATCAAATATGGATAGACAGTTCTGATAGTTTTTTGGTATTAATAACTGAATGGCATTGGAGCAATGGGTGGTTGGTATTCATTAAATCGATAAATGCTATAACCAAATAGAATATGAATTGTTTTAGTTAACCTCATAATTTTGTTTGGTAGACAGATAAAGGTTAAATAACATTGGTACGAAATATGCCTAGTATTAGCTTAAAAGATAAATATAGTATAAGGAAATATATATTTTTATTAGGAAAATAGGTGTTTCTTAAGTGCTAATTAGAAGGCGGAAATTATAAAATGAACATTATTAAATTAACAATATTACTAATAATAATCATAAACCCAGCATATGGTGGAGAAGCAGGTACATTTGCAAATTTTTATGCAGAATCTAATATGTTTGGTTGGATTGGCATAATATTAATTAGTGTATCAACTGTCATAGCTGGACTTGCCATATTTTTTTCTGCTGGCACTGCAAGTCCTATTGCTGTCGGAGTAGGTAGTTATATAGGTACTTTGATGGGCTATTCTGGTGTGATGGCCACTAACGCTGGGTTGGCATTATTAGGCGGAGCAACTATTATTACTGGTGCTTTAACATTTGGCACTGGGATTGTAGTTGACTATCAAATAACTAAAAATAGTTACAATCAAGATCAATTTTTAAAGCATAGTCAAGAAATGTTAACTTTGCCAATTCCAGTGAATAAAGATGGTTCAAGTCTGTACGAAAATACTTTGCAAATATTAGCACAAATAGATAAAGAATCATTTTATTCTGGTAATAATCAGCAGATAATTCAAGAAGCTATCTATTATATTGATAAAAAAATTTGGTCATCTTTTTTAAGTGATGAAGAAAATATTAGAATCAATACCTTACAGTCATTACTATATATGCTCATAAATGATTATGCTAAAGCAAAAAAATTAGCAAATTATGCAATTAAACAAGCTAGAAGGATAAAAATAAAAAGAACTTTACCAGCTTTCATTTATGCAATCAGTAGTTTGTATGAACAAAACGTTGATATTAAAAAAATAACTAAAGATTATTTTAGCTATGCTATATTGGCTGAATCGGATAATAGATTGATACCATTATTGTTTGCTATATATATGGATCGAATCATGTATCGATTTAACGATAGTTTGGCAGATGAATCACATCTTAGACAATTAGTTGATATTGCTGATGAAAAATCAATTAAAGAATATGCTGTTGCAAATTTAACTTTGATTATAGTACGATACTTTACAAGATTAAAGTTAGAACAGCAAGTTATTACTTCATTAGCCCAAAATATAACAATTAAAGATAATCCAGAAACTCTTGACAAGATTAAAAAAGCTTTTATAGATTATAATAACTTGCTTAATGGTACTTTCCAAATTTCTCAAAGTTTTTTATCACTTGAAATGAACGCAGAAAAAAGACAAAAAACTGATGAGTTTCTTTATTTGTATAATCAGTATAACAATGATAAAAATCGGTTGGAAAATGTGATAGCGGAGTTAGAAAATTATCAGATAAATGCTATGCAAGCCAATCTTAATCAATCTCAAATTATTAATCAATTCCATCTTAAAAAACAGATTAATTATGGGTTGTTTATCTTTGTTGGAATTTTCATTATTTTATTTTGTATAATTAAAACTCCTTTAAAAAGACATCTTTAAACTTTTAGTATTTTTTGATAATAACCTGAGTTAGATATAAAAATATAATTACAATTTAATATAAATATGTTCCTAAATTTAGGAACTATATTGAACTTATTACATTTTTACGTCGAATTCAGGTTAGAATACAGTAGTAATAATTTGTTATTATATGATCGAAATTATCTAATGTATCAATCTTTAATTAGCCTTAGTAACCCGTACAATTTCTTCAGGAGTAGTTATGCCTTGGAATAGTTTTTCCATCGCATCTTTGCGTAAAGTTCGCAATCCTTCTTTAACTCCTTGATTACGGATCATACTAGCATCTCCACCAGCTCCAATAACATGCCGAATATCATCAGATATTATCAATAGTTCGTACAATCCGACACGACCACGATAACCAGTACTACCACAACGTTCACAACCAGTACCACGACGAATTTGAGTGAATTGAATTAGATCAATTTCTAATAAATTAGCTTCTTCATCGGTAAGCATTTCAAAATCAGCACAATGGACACAAATTTTACGCACTAAACGTTGAGCCATTACAGCGATAACACTAGAACTGATAAGATAACTATCTATTCCCATATCTTGCAAACGAGTGATTGCTCCGGCAGAGTCATTAGTGTGTAAAGTTGAAAATACTAAATGGCCAGTTAAAGCTGATTCTATAGATATTTCAGCAGTTTCCCGATCTCGAATTTCTCCCACCATAATTATGTCCGGGTCTTGCCGTACAATCGACCGTAATCCAGCTGAAAATGACAAGCCAATCTTAGCATTAACATGGATTTGGGTAATTCCTTCTAGTTGATATTCTACCGGGTCTTCGATAGTTATAGTTTTTTGTTGACCAGTGTTAATTTTTTCTAAAGTTGCATATAAAGACGTAGTTTTACCGCTACCAGTAGGTCCGGTAACTAATACTATGCCATGTGGTTGTTGAATGACTCGATTATAAGATTTAAGTACATTTGGTGGCATACCCAACTGTTCTAAGTCTACTTGAATATCGCTCCGATCTAAAATCCGCAATACGATAGACTCACCATGGATTCCTGGTAAGGTAGAAACCCGCATATCTAAAGAACGGTCTCCCATTTGATATTGGATTCGTCCGTCTTGTGGCAAACGTTTTTCTCCAATATCTAAACGAGCCATTAATTTTAGCCTAGAAGATACCGCAGCAATGACTGAAGCTGGTAAATTTTCTACATTAACCATAACTCCGTCAACCCGACAACGAACTTTTAAATATTTTTCTTCTGGCTCAAAATGAATATCACTAGCACTCAAGTCTAAAGAACGTTCCATCAAATGGTTAACCATTCTAATAATTGGTGCATCAGAAGCTAAATCTTGTAAATATTCGTCATCTAATTGTTTTATGTCAGCACCAGTCCCTTCTAATTCTGGAGCCAATTTAGCTCGCCAAAATTTAATCAAACGTGCAACATGATCTTCATTACTTTTTTCAAAACGAACATCATAACCTAAGATAAACCGAATCTTAGATCGGTCTTCTATTTTTGGTAAAACTGAAAACATCAAGCATGGGTTATCAGGAAAGCCTTCAACTGGAGCAATATTTTTTTTAGACAGTAATTGAGTAAAAAGAGGTAAAGTTAATTCGTTCATAATTGTTCCTCTTCCTCAGCTAAAACTTTACTAAAACCTGTGATTTTAATCCTGCCAGTTAATTTATCTTTATGACTGCGTATATCTAAATTAACCACTATTAAGTTAACCTTATTATTATCTATAGATTTTAAAAAATTCATTAAAGTAAATGAGTTAGATTCAAATTGCATGCTTTGAGTTACTAATATCCAGTTATCAATTTGAGCTAATTCTGGTGCGACCAATGATTTAAAAGTAATATTAGTACTCTTAGCTAATTTTTTTACTAATCCCTGCATTTTAGTGCCTATTAGTTCATAATTATCACCAGGTAAAATACCGGATTTAACTTTATTGAGTTCTTGTTTTGCACGTTTATTTTCTTTTTCCCAATATTCTTCACGTTCGCCAAGTTTTTCATAACGTTCAATATTTTGATGCAAACTTTCAATTGAATCATAATAATTTTGATAAAAATCAATGGCTATTGGTGCAACTTGAAATGGCAATATATAACCAATAAACATAATTGAGGCAATGCGAATAAGACGTTTTTCGTTAGCTGTCACTGGATTTAAGTTATAGTTTTATAAATAATGGATTTAGATAATTTATTAAGAAATTACAAGTGGATAAGCTGACTATTATTCAGTATTTAATTATAATTAAGAATTGCTATACCCCACATTAATTTAGTTTTATACAATTGGAAATAATAACCTAACAATATGATTTACAAAAATATCACAATAGTAAAAAAACCAAAATAATATATGTTAGTATAATGTAGCTTTGGTTTATTTTCAAGTAATTACTAATGAGGGACTATATGAAACTTTCTATTATTATCTTAGCGGCTGGACTTGGTAAACGTATGAATTCTGATTTACCCAAAGTTTTACATTGTCTGGCAGATAAACCGTTACTGCAACACGTTATTGATACTGCTCTGACTTTAAAACCAGAAACTATTCAGGTGGTTTATGGTCATGGAGGAGAGCAAGTGCGTAATACTCTTATTGATTTACCAGTACAGTGGGTGGAACAAGAGCGACAGTTAGGCACTGGTCATGCTGTTGCACAAGCTATACCAAATATTGCAAACGATAATATGGTATTAGTATTATATGGAGATGTACCATTAATTAATTCTACAACTTTAAAAACTTTATCTTCACAAGCAAATGGACTTAATATACTAACAGCTAAACTAAATAATCCAACTGGTTATGGCCGAATTGTACGTGATGATAAAGATAAAGTGACAAATATTGTGGAAGAAAAAGATGCAAATGATAAAATAAAATCTATTCAAGAAATAAATACTGGGATACTTGCTACTCAAGCTAGTAATTTGCGTAATTGGTTGACTAAATTAAATAATAATAATTCGCAAGAGGAATACTATTTAACCGATATTGTAGCTATGGCTGTTGCTGACAATCAATCTATTAATACCAATATAGTCAATAATATCCATGAAGTAATGGGAGTTAATAATCGGCTACAATTGGCAAATTTAGAACGTTATTACCAATTACAACAAGTAAATAATTTAATGTTAGCTGGAGTTACAATACAAGACCCAAATAGGCTGGATATACGTGGTACGATTCAAGTTGGCTATGACATTAATATTGATATTAACGTAATTTTAGCTGGTAAAATATCGATTGGCAATAGAGTAAAAATTGGTTCAAATACTGTGATTAGAAATGCTGAAATTGCCGATGATGTTGAGATATTAAGTAATTGTGTAATTGAAGATGTTGTTATTGGAGCTGGTTGTAAAATAGGCCCTTTTGCTCGTTTGCGTCCAGAAACTAAATTAGCTGAACGGGTGCATATCGGTAATTTTGTGGAAATTAAAAAATCTACGGTGGCTAATGGTTCTAAGATCAATCATTTAAGTTACATTGGGGATAGTGAAATTGGCAAGAATGTAAATATTGGGGCTGGAACTATTACATGTAATTATGATGGTGCTAAAAAACATAAAACTATTATAAAAGATAAGGTATTTATAGGTTCAGATACTCAATTAATTGCACCAGTAACTGTAGAAACAGGAGCAACTATTGGAGCTGGTTCTACTATTACTACAGATGTTATAGCTGATAGTTTAACTTTAAGTCGTACTGAGCAAAAGAGTATTGTTGGTTGGCAACGTCCTAAGAAAAAATAGCTTCCATAATGAAAATACGCATTATAGCTGGGCAATGGCGAGGTCGTAAATTATCAGTTCTGGAAAAACCTGGACTACGCCCAACTCCAAATCGAGTACGAGAAACTTTATTTAATTGGTTAACTCCATATTTACCTGCTAGTAAATGTTTAGACTTATTTGCTGGTTCAGGAGCATTAGGTATCGAAGCAGCTTCCCGTGGTGCTGAAAAAGTTTTATTAGTAGAAACAGAATCTGATATTGTGCAAAATTTACAGCAACAAATATTAATTTTAAAATCAGATAATATAGAAATTAAAAATATAGATGCGATTCAATTATTACAGAAAAAAGCGATAACTAAATTTGATATTGTATTTTTGGATCCACCATTTGAACAAAATTTACTTGATACTTGCTATAATTTATTACAACCTTGGCTCAGTCAATCGGCTCATATATATGTAGAAACTGCTAAAAATATTGATAATATACCAGAAAATTGGCAAATTATTCGTCAGCAGAAAGCTGGGCAGGTTTTAGGGACATTAATGGTAAATAAATGCAATGAGAAATGAGCATAAGAATCTAAATTGTAGATACAAGGCATGCCTTGTATCTACTTTTATTATGATGTTTATCAATGTATGTAACTAGATCAATAACTTGTAATAAGTTGAATATTGCATTAAAATGTTATAAAATTCATATTCCAAATGGGATTATTAATTTAGGAAGATTTTACATATAAACGAGAACTAATATTGGAGTAAAACCTATGAATTACGTTATTAATACAACCATGTTATTTTATGCTTTGAACGCCAGTCGTAAAAAATCTCAACTTGCAGAAATTGATAATGCGTTAATCTCTAGTAAACTGGGAATTTTATTCGCTCTAAGAACTAATAGTTATGTTAATTTTAAAGGTGAACAAATCGAATTAGATAGCGACCAATTAATTATTTTAAAAGAAGTATTTGCCCAACATTTTAACGTTGACATGACTAATGAAATTCGTTTGCTTGCCGTAGAACAAGAACAACAAACCAATAATATTCCAATCCCATCTACTAAGAAAAAGGGTTTTTTTAATAGAATTCGGGGATTTTTAAAATCTGAACCAAAAATACAAGAGGGACTTGTATGACCAGAAAGGTCATTACCACTGGTGGACATAATATCGTCGGTGGTTTAAGTCGTGTTTATCACTGTAATTTTTATAATGCCTATTTACAGATGGCAGTTCTAATGATTCAAGGAACTGAAAAACATGATCCAGAACACTTACTGATTGATTCCATTGCTAATTTAATTAATTTATTAAAACAACAAGGTTATTCTACTGATGATTTAGTTCAAGAATTTTCTCATTGTGGTTTTGGTAAATTAGAGCAATTAGATAGCAAAACTTGGATAACTCCACGCTCTCATTACGGTGAAGTTTTATGTATGATGCACGGTAAACCACAAATAAATTGCTATTTTACTAGCGGTTATTTACAAGGTTTATTAAATAAAACTGTGCATGAAACTGAGTGTAAATTACTAGGTGCTGATGCTGACAAATTTTTAGTCAGTGAAGAAGCACCACAAGTAGAAAATTATTTAATTCATGAATTTGAACTACAAACTAATATTCCACAACGGTTTACCATCGATCAAAGTTTTAATACCAATATTGATGAAGATAAAATTATCGCAGCCGTACGAGAAATGCCATTATACGGTGGGGCAGAAACTGGATTAATTGAAGCATTTGGTGCAGTTTTAACTAATCATTTTGCCGACTATTATAATCGCATAAGTTACGAAAGTTACTTTGCTTTATGTAAAGCCGGAATTCCTGAAGAAGACAGTAAGGAAATGTTTATTCAAGCTGGCCATATCTGTGCGTTTAATACCTTTGGACGTATCATGCGAAGTCCAGAATGGTATAGTTTAGTTGTCCCAATGTGTGCTAATAAAGAAGATTGGTTACACGGTATGATAGCTGTCCTCAATGGATTTGGTTGGGGAGTTTATCGAATTGAAAAGATTATTGCTGAAGAGGAGTTTATTGTACGGGTATACAATTCTTATGAAGGAGTTGGTTATCGAAGAATGTATTCTAAATCCGCAGATAGAAATATTTCATTTTTGGCCATGGGAGCAGTTATTGGTTTAATCCATTTATTGTGGAAAGTAGATATTCGTGATAAGCCAGAGCTAACCCAAGAATTTTATGTTGAACAATTTAACCATCCAGCTAATAGTTATATGATTGAACAAACTCATGCCATTGCTGCTGGCGATGAATATGACAGATTTGTAGTATCGAATTAAATAATAGTAGCGTATCTCTTTTAATATCCAATTCAATTTTTTAACACTCTTATGCAAGGCATTTCCTACGAAGAAGCATTAAAACTCTATCAAAATGATAAAGAACACACATTGCCAGAAATGAGTGAATTACTGCGTGACTATCATCCAGATTATTATCAAGATTCCATTGTTGATTTAAAAATTGGCCCTAATAAAGGTGATCCTTGTCATCGTCAATTAGCTGAAATGTTACAAGCTGATTCTCGAATTGATGAAGCTGATTTAGCCGGAACTTCAATTACTGAAACCAATGTATTAGTAATTGGTGGTGGTGGAGCTGGTTGTGCAGCAGCTTTAACCGCAGCTAGAAATGGAGCAAAGGTAATTCTTGCTACTAAATTACGGCTTGGTGATAGTAATACGGTAATGGCAGAAGGTGGCATTCAGGCTTCAATTGAACCTGGTGATACCTTACAAGCTCATTATAATGATACTTTAAAAGCAGGTCATTTTCAGGCAGATAAAGAATTAGTTTCCGCTATGGTCAGAGAAGCTCCAGAAGTTATTCGTTGGTTGATCAAAGAAGGCATGCAATTTGATGTTAACGAATTTGGAGATTTATTGACCCGTCGACCTGGTGGAGCTTCAGCTAATCGAGTAGTTTATTATCGAGATTATACTGGTTTAGAAATGATGCGGGTATTACGTGAGTCAGTATCCAATAGTAATATTGAGATTTGGACTCATAGCCCAGCAGTTGAATTGCTTACCAGCGAAACTGGACATTGTGCCGGAGCAGTATTATATTCAATAGAAAAATATGCTTATAAAATGATTAAAGCTCAATCAGTTATCCTAGCAACTGGTGGTATTGGCCGTATGCACTTAAATAACTTTCCAACTACCAATCACTTTGGAGCAACTGGAGATGGGTTAGTATTATCTTATCGGTTAGGAGCGAAATTACGGGACTTAGATTCATATCAATACCATCCTACAGGTATCGCTTATCCTAGTCATATTGCCGGTTCTTTAGTTACTGAAGGAGTTCGTTCAGCTGGAGTTCAATTATTAAATGGACTTGGCGAACGATTTGTTGATGAACTGAAACCACGGGATTATATTTCGGCTGCTATTTTACGAGAATGTGCGGAAGGCAGAGGGATTCTAGTTGGTGAAGGTGAAGACACAGCTATAGGAGTGTGGTTAGATACTCCAAGTTTAGAACGTCGTGAACCTGGAATGATGAAGAAACGCTTTCCGAAATTATTTAAATTGGCTCAACGAGGTAATCTTGATCCAACTAAAAATCCAATGTTAATTTATCCCGCTTTGCATTATCAAAATGGTGGGGTAGTCATTGATACTGATGGACAAAGTACTATACCAGGTTTGTACTGTGTGGGAGAAGTGAGTGGCGGAATACATGGTCGCAACCGGATTATGGGCAATGCTCTGTTAGAAATTATCTGTTTTGGAAGGAGAGCTGGTCGTAAAGCAGCTCAAAGTATCAGTGCTAGAGGCCATAAAAAAAGTACTATTGAACATCTTAGTCGATTACGTCGAGAATTAACTAGAGCGGACTTACCTATGGATATAAAAAGTCCAATGTTATTCCCAACTTGCTCTAATTTTAAGCTGGAAATTTCAAAATAGTTAAGTTATGTAGGAATTACGCATTGATAAATTATAAAATATTTCAATAAAATTATGTGGTTATAAAATATAAATTATATTGAATATAATTATAGATAATATTAATAGCTGATGTTACGCAGAAAGCTACCTCCCCTAACCCCTCCTAACTTAGGAAGGAAACTAGGTCACATTCTAACTTAGGAGAGGAACTAGTAGTTGTTTACCCCCCTCCTTAATTAAGGAGGGGAGGTAGCTTTCTACGTAACATCAGTTAACAAATTGTATTTAAACAGTTTCACAATATGATGGTCTTGTCAATGTGTAAGTCCTATACTTGTATTTAAAGATAAACTGAAGTAGACTTTAATTAAGACCTAAAAATTATAAAGTTTGGTAGGAGAATTCAATGAAATCATTTCTGATATTAATCTTAGTTTTTTCGCAGTCTGTTTCTGTTTTTGCTATTGATTGTGATTATGAACATAAATCTTTTGATGACTATCAAGATAGAGGAAATCGTTGCGAAGGTTTTAAAAATATAATTCCACTGTCTGGTAATATGTTTGACATTAAGTTAATTGCTGCAATTGTTAATCGTCCAATAACTGGCAGTGAAAGAATATATAATACTAATATTTTCAAATTGTATTTACCTAAATTATTCAAAATAAAAGATATAACTGCCGAATTAATTAGAGATAAAGGCCAGATTTATATTATGAATAAGTTCAAGTCTGTTTGGAATACAGGAACAATAAATAGAAATACCACATGGGGTACAAAATATATTAAAAAAATTGTTAGTTTTGATTGGTCAAATTTAGGAGTGGTTGCTTATCTGAAGGAACGTAAAAAGAAAATTTTAGTTGCTCCAATTTTATTGGAAAGTTATTCTTCATCTCTAACAAAAATCAAAAATTACACCTTTATTTTTAAATTCAAAAGAGGTACTGATGTTAAGTATGATATTTATAAAAATAAGGAAGAAAATATCATTTCTAATTCTGACACTGCATATCGTAATAAACCGCTAACAATTACATTTGAGAGTTCAAAATTAGGAAAAGAAGGTTTTTATACAATAAATATTAATAATTCATTTTCTGTTGAATTTTACCATAAATTGAATTATTAATTATGAAAGAATGGATATGTTCAGTTATATCTAACTTATTAGCAAGAAAATTAATAATTTTCTTAGTTATATTGTCAGTTAGTTTTCTTTATTTTATGTATTCTACTGTTCCAACAAGGATAAGAATAGATTTCACTATAGATCATATCACTTTCAATGTAGCAAAAGAAAATATAGAATTTGATTTGCCAGAATTTTCTTCAGTAAAATTTACAAATTTTTCTCAAGCTGATATTGAACTAGATTTTAAACCAATTATAATCAATAATAATTTAGTTATGAAATCATCAGAAATAGAAATAAAAGGAAATAAAGTTAAAGATTCTTCTATTGAGTTTAGAAACAATCTTAATACTAATATATCTAATTCACTAGATTTTTCTATAACAAAAAATTCTGAGGTAGAAATGGACTATGAAAACAAAAATTTGGTTATTGGCATCAATTATCCAAAATCAGAAGATTCAATATATTTTGAACCAATTGAAAATACTCCATTATCTTTAAAACTCAAATCTTGTGAGACAAAAGTAAATAATAAAAAGTTTGATTATTTGTCACTTGATATAGAAAGTGAAGGAATATCACTTTTCACTATTAATAAACTATTTGAATACTTTAGTATTGGTTTTAAAATTTTAGATAATGAAAAAACATTTGAAATTTTTTCAAGAAAATACATTACTTCAATACGTACGTCCCATAAACTTTTTGATAGTGACAATTGGGTAACTAGTGTTAAAAAAGGAAAAATTAGTTATCCAGATTACCCAAATGTACCATCGGTTGATTTTGATGATAATAATATTATTCTATTTGGTAAAAATACATTTTATGTCAAACAATTTCAACTTGACCCAAAAGAAGAAGTATTTAGTATAAAATTATATGGTAAAGCAGAAGAAAAAATAAGTATTTGCCCTGAAGACTATAAATGTGGAGACGAATCAGATCGAGATAGTTTAAAAGATTATAGGTTAACACGTTATGATACATATAGTGAAAATAGACTTTGGATGGCAGGTGTTGATATTGCTACATGGCTGATACCTGTACTTATAGGTGTTTTTATTACTATTAACGTTAGAATAAAAAATGAATTTTTAAAAGT
>JASFYV010000343.1:0-4126 GCA_045046925.1 Candidatus Marithrix sp.
ATATTTTTTCATACTTTACTACACTTGTATTTTTACATGTTTTATTATTCTAACATTATTTACTATATCTTACTTTATTTAGGAAAGATGTCTATTATAGCATTTTCCGATTTAGTTAAATACAACTTCCCTTAACCCATCCTAACTTAGGAATGCCATTAAATTAAGGGCAACCGGATCCCCCTACATGATGATTTATAGAGGTAATCCCTTGTGGTTACTCTAGTCAATTTCCTTAATTTAATGGCATTGGAGGAGATAGTTTTATGCGTAACATCAGTTAGTAAACTTACTCCGCATATAAGCAACCAATCCCCATAATCTTTCTTCGGAAAGACCAGCATCAGAATCAGGTCCAAAACCTTCCATTTCTGTGCCTTCACTACCATTTTTTATGATCCAGAATAATTGGCCATCTTTCTTACTTTCCATATAACCTGCAACATTGAATGCAGTAGGTTTTATCTCAATATCTTCAGCAGCAGAACCTTGACCATCACCTTCCATACCATGACATTTTTTACATTTGCTCTTATACAGACGTTTAGGTTTTTTCAAAAAATCATCATCAACATCATCCATATCAATGGGACTTTCCATTGCAAGATAATCAGCTGGAGCAGTTAGAGTAACATGTTCAGCAGCAATTACTACCATATTTAACGATAAAAAAACTATTCCTAAAAGATAAGATAATACAATTTTCATATTTTATACCTATTTTTAAAATGGGGAATTGTTGGGTTTAAGCTAATCTATACTCAAAAAAAAAGGACGGGAAGAATATCCTCCAGCCCTTTATTTAATTACAATCTAGTAAACATCCCAAGTTGTATTATAGACATTGAACTTACCAGTAGGCATATCCAAACCAGTAATTCTAGCCTTTACTTTCAAGGTTTTATCATCTAACACAACAACTTCACCTTCTTTATCCCACAAAGAAATCCAAACTTCATCACCATCTTTATTGAATTCCATATGTACAACTTTCTTCTTAAAGACAATTTCTTTAGGAGCAGCATCTGGCTTATTTATATCAAAGACTGTCAACACATTAGATTTATTTTTGTTGATAGTATTATCACAATAAACATTAGTGCTTTTTGGATGAGTCTTAATGAATAATGAGTTACCATCAAGTTCCCATTCTCGAACTACAGTCCAAGCATGTTTACTTTTAGGATCAGTACTAATGATAGAAACTAAGCCTTCACCAAGATGCACAGTAGCCCAAACTCTACCAAATTCAGGGTCAATCCAATTAGCACCACGACCTGGATGTGGTTTAGTACCAGTGATAATATTCTTCACTAATTTACGTTCTACAGTGTCAATTACGGAAATAGTATCCCGAGCATTTGCTGCCACCATGAAGTATCTCTTAGTAGAATCCCAACCACCATCATGTAAGAAACGTTCAGCATTAATAGAAGTTTCAGTAACAGTACCATCTTCCATACGGCTATAATCAACTAATAAAACTACACCAGTTTCTTTCAGGTTCAGAACCCATTCTGGAGCATGATGTGAAGCTACGATAGCTGCTACCCGAGGCTCAGGATGATATTCATTAGTATCATAAGTATAACCACGAGTACCCATTACTTTCAAAGGTTCAAGAGTATCACCTTTCATAATTACATAGTGAGGTGGCCAGTAGTTACCAACAACTGCATATTTATCTTCAAAACCTTTAAATTTACTAGTGTCAATCGAACGAGCATCAATACCAGTTCTAACTTCAGCTACTAAATTTGGTGGTTCAGCCCACATATCCATCATAGAAGCTTTACCATCTCGACCGATAGCAAGCATATATCTACCTGTTGCAGAAGTTCTAAGAATATGAGTTGCAAAACCTGAAGGAATTCTACTGAGAACTTTTTTAGTATCGCCATCTACAATGGTAATTTGGCCAATATCTCTTTCAACTATACCAAAATAATTTTCCCAATTTTTACCTGCTGGTGGAGAAACAGGTCTATCAGCAACTGCTACATGAACTTTCCAAGATTTTTTCATCTCCTTCATGCCCCATTCTGGAGGCTGAGGAGCTTCAAGACGCACAAATTTAGCCATCAACTTGGTTTCGTCTTCAGTCATGAAACCATCTCTACCCCAACCAGGCATGCCGCCTTCAGTACCTTCATATAAGATTTTTTCCAATTTGGCTAAAGTCTTTTTGAGGGTTTTTTCTGGAGTAATATTTGGGCCAGTTGCACCTTTGCGTAATGCACCATGACAACCTGAACAACGGTCAAAATAGATATGTTGAGCTTTCTTAAACTCAGCTTTTGTTAAAGTGACATCAACACCACTTACAACATCATCCGTTGGAGCTTCTACTGCTGCTGGAGCAGTATTTTGAGGTGGTGGAGGTGTATTAGGAGGTGTACAGCTTAACAAGCCTGCACTAAGAACAACATATAACAACGAGCTAGCATGTGTTTTTAAAACACTTTGATATTTCATAAAATATTAACTCATTAAATTTAAGTTTACGTGATTAGATAGATTTACAAATTCATCATTGTGAATGGAAATTTTAACTTCTTAACATTCTTAAAAATTAAATAATCCCGAAAATATTAAACAACTTACAACAAGGCTGATCTAAATTATCAAACCCTTAAAGACAGTTCGATTCAAACATACATTTTTTAGTAGCACCTTGATTTAAATCAAACCAAATAAGTTCATAAAATATTTTTTATAAATTATGTTGAATACATTGCATAATTTTATAATTAAAAAAATTGGATAAGGAAAGTATATAAATAAAAAATGCTATAATCATAGACTTACTTATTAGATTGTTAATCAACATTATATTGTAAATATGCCTAAACCTTATTGGATTCCTCATAACGCTAAAATTAATGATTTTCCTCCATTAGAACAAGCCTTGAAACATCCTGATGGTTTGATAGCTATAGGTGGAGATTTATCTTGTTCTCGTATTGTAATAGCCTATCGATTGGGTATTTTCCCTTGGTATAATCATAATGAGCCTATTTTATGGTGGTCTCCAAGCCAACGCATGGTGTTATTTCCTGATAAATTACAGATTTCTAGGAGCTTGCGTAAAACAATTCGGAAAAATAAGTTTACTCTGACTTTAGATCAAAGTTTTAGAGAGGTAATTACTGAATGTGCCAGTTCTCGACGTGATCAACATGGCACATGGATAACTGATGCTATGCTGGATGCTTATTGTGAACTGCATAATAATGGTTTTGCTCATTCAGTTGAAGCTTGGTATGAAGGTGAGTTAGTTGGTGGGTTATATGGTATCGCATTAGGAAAAGTATTTTTTGGAGAATCGATGTTTACAAGAGTAAATGATGCTTCAAAAGTTGCTTTTACCAGTTTTGTGTGGCAATTACAAAATTGGGGATATGAATTAATTGATTGTCAAGTGGCAACTGAGCATTTACGCCGTTTTGGAGCGATAGAAATTTCACGCCCAAAATATCGCAATTTATTAGACAATTTATGCGAACAAAATGGTTTTACTGGGGAATGGCAATTTGATAGTATGGATTGATATTTAAAAGCTAATCTTATTACTATAGTTTCTATGCTGAAAAAACTCCTGTTTGTAAAATTGCCTTACATAATCTATCAATTACTGGAACTGATACACTATTTCCAATCAATTTCATCCATCTAGTTCTTGAATCGGGTAAAATAAAGTTTTTTGGAAATCCTTGTATCAAACAGGCTTCATTTTTTGTAATTTTACGGTATTGCTTTGCTCTATAAATTTCTTCAATAAACCTGCTTTTATAAGAATTTTTATCTATTGGTTTTATATTTTTTAGTGCAATGTAATCATTTGTATCACTTGCAACTAAAGTGGGAAAAATATCTGAACTTGGTAAAAATATTCGATTTACTCCAAATAACCCAGTACTAATTTTAGTATTTTTAAAATCATAACGAACTTCAATACATTTTAGTATTTCTTTATTTTTTAAACTTTCTATTACTTGTCTTACAGAAATTTTTTTTAGTTTTATCTCTCTATTTGTTTTAAGCTCATCAATTATAATTTTATTATCACTAGACTTTTCAATACATGTTTTTTCTGCATCAGATAATTGTTTTTTATCATGTTTAT
>JASFYV010000344.1:0-11877 GCA_045046925.1 Candidatus Marithrix sp.
CTCCAACTTCTTCTTCAATAAAATTTGCAGTACAAGTTTTAGCACTATTGATTCTTACTTCACCATTGTCATCGCAATCACCAGTCCAACCAGTAAATAACCATCCATTATCTGGAGCTGCGGTTAAAGTAACTTCTGTTTGGTCGGCAAAAGATTTTACACATTCAGTTCCACAGTTAATGCTAGCAGAACTAGCCACAGCACCAGAACCATTCTTAATAATTGTTAAGTCATAACTTACCATATCTATGCAAGGTAAAGTAATTGCTTGGGCTGTAATTGCTGAAGAATTACTGCTAGAAGTTGCCATGATGGAATAGGTATAAGTTCCATTACAGTTTAAATCTATATCATTGTAACTGATTATATTTGCGGATGTTATTGCCAGTAAACTATTACCCCGCATAATTTTAAACCCAGTTTCGGCAGAACTATTATCTGCCCATTTTAGATTTATTTGAGTCTCAGAAGTGGCATTAGCTAATAAATTGGTTGGAGGACAGATAGAAGTTGTGGCATTGGTAGTAATTGGAGTTGAATCAACTGATGAGTTAGTAGCCATTATTGAATAATTATAGATTGTTTCACAGGCTAAATTATTATCATTATAATCAGTTACAGCAATTGTTGTAATCAAGCTACTATCTCGCTCTATTTTAAAACCAGTTTCGTCCGAACTGTTATCTGTCCATGATAAATCAATTTGAGTTTCCGAACTATTAATAGCTAAATTACTAGGAGCTGGCAATTCATATTCATAAGCTCCAATATCACAAGTGCTATGTTTAGGGCGAGTTTCACCACGTTGATCGGTAGATTCACAAGTGCTATTATCACCGGCGTTTATTGCTAGACTTCCGGCTAATAAAGCCATGGTTTTAGTGTCACCACCATTATCGGCTAGAGCTAATAGACTGGGGTCAGTTATTAATATTGTAGTACAGCCATTGCTACCAATTTTAATCAGATTATTAATGTTGGTAGCCAAAGAACCTGTTTCGATATGACAATCATCTTGGGCTGCCGAGGTATTGTTGTTATCTGCAATTAGAGTGTTGTAAAGGCTGACACTGTTAGCATTTTCAATACGTAAACCTGCACCTGCTTTATTACCTGTGTTCCCTGTAATAGTTGTATTTTTTATGTTTAAGATTGTGCCACTAGACGCATGAATACCACCTCCAGTACTGAGAATTTCACCAGTTGCACTATTGCCTTGAAAAGTACTATTAGTAATATTTACTATCGTATTATTGCCAGCCCAAAGCCCTCCTCCATCAGCTGCATCATTAGTTGTGAAAGTAGATTTATCAACCATCACTGTGCCACCACTAGCCTTGATACCACCACCAGAACCAGAACCAGCATTACCTTCTTTGATATGTAAAGCTCGAAAAGTTACATGACCAGCCGTTACTTCAAATATCCGCACCATATTATTGCCACTGATAGTTATATTTTGGCCAGTGCCATCAATAGTTAAATCTTTATCAATCGTGAGTTGTTCACTAAGAATAATAGTTTGGCCAGCAATACTTGAATCAAAAACAATGATGTCTCCTGAACTTATGTTGGCAATTGCTTCACGTAAAGTATTCTGCCCAGCAGTATAATCACCATCATCAATATCACTAATATTATCAACAATTAATCCAGCTATATTAACAGTAGCAGTAGCAATATCAGAATCAGCCGTACCATCATTAACTTTGTAAGTAAAAGTATGGCTACCAACGGAACTTGACGTAAAAATAAATTCTCCAGTACTAGAATTAGTAATTGATACAGCTCCACCACTATCATCTACTAGAAAATAAGTTAGATTATCTCCATCAGGATCATACGCTGGTAATCTATTGTTTAACTGGTCATTTTCATTGATTGTCCATTCGATAGGAATATCTGAGGTGATCCAATCAGCAGCATCCATATTATTCAATGTGCCGTTATTACTATTGCTAGAACTATCTATCGCTGTAGTACCAACACCTTCACTAAATTGCCAATAACCAATTAAATTAGTTTCGTTGCCTTGTAAATTGGTATACATATTAGCTTTAATTTTCGCTTGGGTACGAGCTGTGTTCCAAATTTGAACTTCGTCTATTTGTCCAGCATATGGATTATTAAAATTATCACCAATCCTCAATTCAATGTCAGTATTTTGAACTAAATTTGCACTAGTAATTTGCTGTAAAACTCCATTGAGATAAAGAGTTATATTCGTTCCATCGTAAACAGCAGCTATATGTTTCCATTCATTATTAATTATATTTACGTTACTCTCAATTATCTGCCAATTGCTAGTATTACCAATATAAAAGTGCCATTTATTAGTTCCAGTAACTGCTAAACTATAGCCTTTTAAAGTATTGCCATTACGACTTGCAATAATTCCACCTGCTGGTTTCAGAGTTGTAACTTTAGCCCAAGCAGAAATTGTAAAAGCACTAGGATTAAGTTCTGCTGTATAAGGAATGCTCACATAATCATTGATCCCATCAAAATCCAACGCTGTACCAAACCCGGTAATTGGTGGAAGACTTGGATACTCATAAGCTCCAAGATCACAATTAACTGATCGAGATTCATCACGTTGATCAGTGACTAAACAGGTAGTACTATCTCCGGCTGCAATTGCTGGACTACCAGATAATAAAGCCATGGTTTGGGTGTCACCACCATTATCAGCCAATGAACCTAAAAGTGGATTGCCAGTGAATGTTGGACTACAACTACCATCTTCAATTAGATTATTTACATTGGTTGTTAATGAGCCATCACATTCACTACTTGCAATACTGTTTGCCAAAATACTATTGTATAAACTCATAGTACCACTATTTGCAATACTTCCACCACCCCAATTATTTGCAATATTATCTATAAAAGTACTGTTATACACAAAAGCGGAAGCACTACTATTATTATAAATACCGCCACCATTATAGCTACTTGATCTATTATTATAGAAAGTACTATTTTTGATAGTTATAGAATTGTTTTTATTATAAATACCTCCACCCTGATAACCCCTATTTCCAGTAAAAATACTTTGGTTAATATTAGCGTTTCCAACGTTATAAATAGCACCACCTTTAGGATTACCCCATGTTACTAGTTGATTATCAGATAATATCGTATCATTTAAAGTAGCATTACCTTGATTATAAATACCACCACCGTTTTTACCGTTTCCAGTTCCAGTATCATTATCATAAATTAGGCTATTGTTAATAGTTACAGTAGCATTAGTATCGATAAATAAACCACCACCATGGTCTTTAGGATTACCACGAGTAATAGTTAACTCATTAAAAGTAACATTACCAGATTCTACCTTGAAAACACGAACTTTATTATTACCACTAATAGTAATATCCTGGCCAATACCATCAATAGTTAAATTTTTATCAATAATTAGCTGTTTATTTAGAATTATAGTTTGACCAGCAATACTGGAGTCAAAAGTAATTGTATCCCCAGCACTAGCGTAAAAAATGGCTTCTAGTAGAGTATTTTGTCCAGCATTAGTATTAGCATCATTTTCATCACTAATATTATCCACCACTGGATTAGGTTTGGCTACTGTTATTGCTACTGTTTTAGTATCGGAATAATCCGAACCATCATAAACATTATAGCTAAAAGTATATGTGCCTATAGCAGTAGAATTATAAGCAAATGCTCCAGTGGTAGAATCGGTAATAGTTACAGCTCCACCATTATCATCCACTAAACTATAAGTAAAAGAGTCATTGTCGTCTACGTCAAATACAATTAAAAAATCACTAAGAGAGCTATTTTCTGCCATTTTAAATTCGGTAAATTGAACCCAGTCAATATCGGTCATATTAACTAAGGTTCCATCATTACTATTGCTAGAAATATCGCTAGTTGTAGTACCACTGCCTTCTTCAAAATTCCAATAACCGATTAAATTTGCTTCAGTTCCAGCAATAGTTGTAGTGTAGGATGTCTGAATTTCAGTTGGACTACGAACGACATTCCAAATTTTCACTTCATCTAAACTACCATGATAATAATCAGAAGTTTGAGAATAACGACCGATATACAAATTACCATTACCTTGAAAATTTTCAGTAGTAGTGTCTTGAGCAACTATAATTCCATCTCGATAAATAATACGTTCATTAGTATCAACATCGTAACTACAAGCCCAGTGATGCCAGTCATTATCGTTGTAAGTATCTGTAGTATTTAAATCATTACCATAAAAAGCACAGGTAAATTTATTGTTATCCCTAAAACCAAAGTGCAAGGCTTGATTATTGCCACTAGAACCTTGATATATAATGAAATCACTACCACTCGAATCATGTTTAGCCCATGCTTCAATAGTAAAAGATTGATTGGCTAAATTAATCCCTGAACCTACATTTACATAATCATTTAATCCATCAAATTCTAATGTTGTATTAAAACCTGTACTTGGAACGTTATTATAAGCAAGACTAAAATATTGGCTATCAGTTAAATTTATATTACTAAACTCAATTGCATTGCCATTAATGATTGTTCCGGTTGTGATAGTTGCATCATTGAAATTACCATCAGTATCAAGTAATAACATATATTTATCAGCATCAGTAAAATCAGCTCCAACAACATTACTTAAATCAAAACTAATCGTTATATTACCAACTTCACCAGTTTCTGCTATTTTCCATTTCCGAGCTAACCGATTGCCAATATTTGGTACTTCGGTAGAAGAAAAAGTTATAGCACCAGTATCATTACCCCAAACTAAAAAGTTATCATTATTAATGTTAGAACCAGTAATTGTTATTATACTATCGCTATTGACACTACGGGATTTTGGTTGAGTTAAATCACTACCAATATCAGCACCAATCCCAGCAATATTATTAGTGTAATTACTGTGTGTAGTTGTGGAAGGATAAATAACAGTACCACTTGAATTGACATAATTAATTGTACTATCAAGAGTGATACCATATTTTATGGCAAGGTAGGATTGAACTTGATTTCTATTGGTATCTGATAAATCTGCATCATATAAAATAATTTCGGCAATTTTTCCGTCAAATAAACGGTTACTACCTGATAATATTTTTGATTGTCTACCTATGGTTAATGGTCCATTAATAGTATTGCTATGAATTGAGCTTTCAGTTATTTCACTTGTTGTAAGTTTAGCTAGTGTAATGGCAGTATTATAAGTTGATGTACCATTTAGATAAATTCTTTGTTCGTTACTAAAATCAATTTTACCGGTATATATAACTGGAACAATACCATAAGAATGATTTATAAAATTACTAATTATACCACCATGATCTGTTGGAGTATAAATATTGAAAGTATCATTTGCGTGTGTAAAACCATAACCAGTATTTCCTACTCGACCAAAATCAAAAATATAATTGTATACATTAGGTTTTGTATCTGGTTTGATAATAGCAAAAAAAGTTAATCCGTCATTATTGGAAAAAATATAATCACTAGCTAGATCAACACCATTTGCTACTCCATCAAATTCTATAACTGGATTATAATTTATATTATCTGTAGTGTTATTGCGAAAAGTTGGTGAAGTTTGACCATCACTGCCACCATTGCTTGCGGTGTAGGTATTAGAGGATTGATCAATCCAATTGCTCAAGGTTTGTCCATCTGTTTGGGTGATTCCAACATCAGCCTTTAGCCACAGTTGCAAGCTACAGTTATTGTTAACATTACCCGGAGCAGTTCCACCAAAATCCTGGCCATATTTTTGCCCAAGATATTGATTGATTTCCTGCATTTCACAATCAGTAATAGCACGATTATAGAGGATAACTTCGGCTATTAAAGAATCATTCGGATTATCACCACCTCTATTTACGTTAATACGATATTGATCAAATTGTCTACCACTGGTATCAACTGCTGAATTTTGTTGCAGACCATTATTATAAACTGTGGTGTTAGTACTGTTACCACGCACTGAATATAAATTTAAATTATAATTAAATGTAGCAAAACTAATAGTTGGAGTACTTCGCCAGCTAAATTGGCCACTTTGATAATGGATTTGAAAATAATTGGCATTAGAAGAATTTCCATTAGAAAAGAAAGAAGCCCAAATAGCAGGTACAGTAACTTGTTGAAATACTATAAAAATAGTATACTCACCATTCCAAGGTGATACTAAATTATGAATTAAAGCATCTTTTTCAGCCCTAACAAATTTAAGAGCAGGCTTGCCATTAAATTGATTCAAATGATAAGTTGGAGTGCCTCCATTGCTTCCAGTGCCTAATGGTTTACCAGAAATTACATCAGAATTATTACCAGATTTATCCTGCCAAATAGTTATATCAGTACCATCAGCTGGATTATTACTACTGTCTCCATCTCCATCCACATCTTCTGCATCCAGCCATAATGTTAACCCAGATATATGAGAGGGCGATATAGTTGCATTAGCTATGATTGGAAAAAATAAAATAGCTAATAAAAATAGGATAGGTAAACTTTGATATTGTTTTTTACTACGAATACAATCTAATAATGTAGATGACATAATTTTACCAACATGTAGTTTAATCTTTAATTTTACTAACAATAGTCAATAACATTTTTCGGTTATCTTCCAATATAACTCTTTTTATCATAACTTCTACTTCAAAAGTATGGCCATCTCGATGAGTTTCTTGTTGACGTTTTTTAACAAAAGCGGTGCTATCATTTGTCATCAACATATTATAATATTCACGAATAGCTTCTGCATGTTTAGGCTGAGGCAATATTGCAGTAAATACTTGCCCTATAATTTCATCTTTAGTATAACCATATAAATTAGCATATGCTTTATTAACTTGAATAAATTTACTACGATCATCGGTTAAACAAACTCCCATTTTGGCAGCATCAAAGACTGAAAATAATAAACTTTCATCTTCACGTGATGCGGTTGGTTGTTTGTTAGATAGGAGAGATTGAATTTGCTTATGTTTAGTAATATCAATTGCAAAAATTAAAGCTCCAATCACATTCTTTTTAGTATCTAAACAAGGAATTTTATCAAATTGTAACCAACGCAATGATGAATCATTATCTTTTTCTGCGATGCTATGTACAATTCCAAATTGAGGCCGACCTAAACTAATAACTTCTTTACAATCAGTATATTCTTCTATTTTTTCTACAGAATTCTTAAAAACTTCTTCAACTTTTTTATTATAACGTAATAGTTTATTATCTCTATCACGATACCAAATCATGGCAGGTGTATTGTTAAAAATCATTTGGGATTCTTCCCATTGGTCACGTAAATTCCTCCATTTACGCTCATTTTCATCAATGCTTTGTATCAGACCAAAATTAAATAGTATATTGCCTCTATTATCCCGAACTGCATCGGTATATTGCCGAATTGGAAAATTAGAACCATTGCTATATAAAGCTTCTAATTCACCATTCCAACTACTGCCATTTTGTATAGAAGGAATAGCTTTTTCTTGTAAAATCGCTAAAGATTCTAGAGAATAACATAAGTTTAAATCAACTTTTTGGGCTGTTTTAAAGTCCCGGCCAAATAATTTTTCATAAGCTTGATTGATATAAACTAATTGTTTTTCGTTATTTCTTACTTCAATTGCTTCACTGGAAACATCAACGATAGATTTAAATAATCGCAATAAACCCTGAGCTTGTTTATGTTCAGTAACATCAATCCCAACTCCAAAAAAATAATCTAAAACTCCATCAGCCTTTACAACTGAGCGACTATGCCATTCTATTAACAAGAGTTTATTATCTTGAGTTAAAATATGACATTCCATCAATGATGGTTTCATCGAAGTAATTAATTTTTGTATTTCTATAGAGATTAATGGCTGCTCCATTTCCGGAACAAAAGTTGTTAAAAAATCACTATTAATTACATCTTCTAAATTATATTTAGTTTCTTGTAACATAGCCCGATTCATCATTCTAATTTTGCCATCAGGATTAACCGCTACAAAAAACATTGGAGAAGCTTGCACTAGATTGTTGACAAAATCTCTTTCTTGTCGTAATATTTCTTCATGAGCCTTGCGTTCAGTAATATCACGTAAAGTTGCACATACTAATGAGCGACCCTGAAATAAGTAAGTATTACCAGTGGAAATTTCGACTGGAAACACTGTGCCATCTCTTTTTTTATGCCATCGTAAGGGGATTACTCGTTTTTGGCTACTTAAAGTTCGCTTACCTAATTCGGCTGATACATCTTCGGTTTTTTTATTTACCCATTCCGGTTTGGTATAACCATATAAATCTGTAGCTGCTTGATTAACATCGAAAATTTGTTGAGTATTGGCATCGAATACTATAGTTGGAATCGAAGAAGCTTCAAATAGTTGGCGATATTTAGATTCACTTTCCCACAATGCTGTTTCCACTTTTTGCCGTTCAGAAATATCACGGGATATTAACATCAACGCAGTTCGACCTTTAGATAAAAAGGAACTAGTGATAACCTCTGCTGGAAATACATCCCCATTTTGTTTTTTATGATATTGAGTAGAAGTCATTTTTATAACTTTTTTCATTGACTTCTCAGTTTTATCTGGTTGAGCCGATAAATTTAATATATTAGTTTTTAATAATTGATCACGGCTATAACCATATAATTTAATAGCAGTTTTATTAACTTCAATAATATCTAAAGATTTAGCATCTAATACAAAAATTGCATCAGTTTCTAGCTCTTGAAGTTGCTGATATTTATGTTCTACATCATTTATTTCTTCTTCTAAATAGCGTGATTCGGTAACATCAATATGGGTTCCAACCATCCTGATTGCTTCGCCATTTTCATCTTTAATTACACTACCACGACTTAGAATCCAATGATAACTACCATCTTTATGTTGTAAACGATGAGTATTTTCATATATTGGAGTCAAACCTTTTATATGATTTTTAATATCAGATTTAACTCGATTATAATCAGCCGGATGAATTCGTTTATACCATGAATCTATATGCTGTAATAACTCATGTTCCTCAAATCCCAATAACTTTTCCCATTGTACTGAAAAACGCATTTCATTAGTAGCTAATTCCCATTCCCATAAATCGTAATTATTATTTGCTACAGTACCACCTTGAGGAGAAACGGTTCTTTTTCTTAAAGCCTGTTCAGTTTCCTTATAGGAAGTTATATCAGAAAATGAAATAACCACCGCATAAGGAGTTGTGACATCATTACGCCACAATGGATAAGAGTTAATCCGAATCCAAATTACTGATTCATCTGATTTAACTATACCCATAACCACATCAGCATAAGATTGGCCTGTACGCAAAGTACAAATAGCTGGGTGAGTTTCAGTTGGAAATGGTGAGTCATCTTCATGAATAAGTCGCCAATCAGGATCAATCAATACCCAGCCCATCATTTGATCAGAGGATAAACCTAAAATATTCTCTGCACTTGAATTACAAGCTCCAATCGTACCATTCGCATATTGTAAAACGACCCCTTCTTGTAATACGCTGATCATTTCATCAGCAATCATCGGCTGTTCCCGACTAGTTATGTCCATCCCTACTACATAATAGGCATAATCAGCTGAAGCCGCACTATTTATTTCCCATAACATGCTACGATAGCTATTGTCATAGTGACGAAATTGATTAGAAAACGATATTGATCGCATTCCCTCATTCAATTGCTCTAAATAGTATTTAGTTGATGCTTGATCGTCTGTATGTACAAAATCTGTAAAACGTTTAGCTAATAATTGACTAGTTGATAAGCCAAGGGTATTTTCCCATGCAGTATTTACTTCTTTAAAGCGATATGCTTGATCTAAAATACCAAATATAGCCGAAGAACGCCAAAAAAATCGGGAGTGACGGGGATTATTTGCAGACATATTGTTTTCCTAATGATGCAACTATCATTAATATTAGCAAAAAATTATTATTAGTAGGAATTCTTAATTTTTTAATTAGCAATAATTTATCTACATATATTTTATTTGTCTGCATAGTATTAGGTAAATTTATAGTAACTTTGGTAATTGGAGTTGGTTAAAAATACAGAGATTTAAAATTAAAGAATTATATCTATTGTAGCAAAGTTGCAATAAATAACCTATTGAGAAGAAGTTATTTGAATTTTATATATTTATAATTATATGTAAATTAAATTATTTTACTTGCAAAAACTTTTTTAAAATTAATATAATTTAATCCTAATGGCTTTCAATGAGTTTTTTATGTGCTACATTATATTACAATTTTAGGTTTTTTCAATAGACATCTTTCCAAAATAAAGGTATATAAATGTAGGATGCAATGGAGTATGAATCGCATGAAGATGTAATTTGCAAACTCATTACATCCTACGTAAAATATATAGCATTTTCCAATTGAATATATTACCGCAATATAACTAATTGATTTTGAATTTAATTAAGCATTAAGAATTAAGAATTAAGAATTAAAATATTTAATATGCAAATAAAAATACCAGAATTATCACTGATTTTATTGGTTGGAGTGTCAAGCAGTGGTAAATCTACTTTTGCCAAAAAACATTTTCAAAAAACTGAAGTGTTATCATCAGATTATTGCCGAGCTATGATTATTGATGATGAAGCAGATCAATCTGTTAATAAGGAAGCATTTGAAATTTTACATTGTATCGTAACTAAACGACTTGCAATTGGTAGACTAACAGTTATTGATGCTACTAATATTCAAGCTAAGGCACGTAGTTCATTATTATATTTAGCAAGAAAATACTATATTGCTCCAGTGGCAATTGCGTTTGATTTACCAAAAGACTTATGCGAAACTAGAAGCCAACAACGTTCTAATCGTAATCTAAATTCTACAATTATTAACCAACAGTATGATAATTTTAAACGCTCGTTGCGTAATATTAAACATGAAGGTTTCAAGCAAATTACAGTGTTAAGTTCTGTTGCTGAAGTTGATAACAGTGAAATTAAATTAATACCTTTAACTTGTAATATGCGGCATGAAACTGGTCCTTTTGATATTATTGGAGATATACATGGTTGTTTTGATGAACTAATTGTTTTATTAGAACAATTAGGTTATCAAATCCAATCTTCGGCTTCTAAATATACGACAGTTCATCCACAAGGTCGAAAAGTAATATTTTTAGGAGATTTAGTTGATCGAGGTCCAAAAATTACCCAAGTTTTGCAATTAGTTATGGATATGGTTGCTGCTGGTAATGCTTTTTGTATAAAAGGTAATCATGATGTAAAGTTATCACGTAAATTGAAAGGACATAATACTAAATTAGCACATGGATTAGAAGAATCAATCAAACAATTACAAACAACCTCTGAAGATTTTCGTAATCAGGTAATTAAATTCATAAATAATTTAGCAGAACATTATCTATTTGATGCTGGTAAACTAGTGGTAGCACATGCGGGTTTAACTGAAGAATTACAAGGGCGAGAAACTGGAAAAGTCTATGAATTCGCTTTGTATGGAAAAGTTATTGGAAGAGAAAAATCTGGTTTTCCAATTCGTTATAACTGGGCTAATGACTATAATGGTTCAGCAACAGTAGTTTATGGACATACTGTAGTTGTTGATAGTAAATGGGTTAATAATACTATTTGTCTTGATACTGGCTGTGTTTTTGGAGGAAAATTAACCGCATTACGTTATCCAGAAAAAGAATTAGTTTCAGTAACTGCTAAACATGCTTATTACGATATTGATTCCATTAATCATCCATTGTCTAATGATTGATATATACCAAAAAAGGTAATTGCTCAGTCCCCCTTGACAGAAAAAAGGAATTTAAATATAGAGAGATGAAAAAAATACCGATGTATAAATCCTTATCCCATGAAGAAAAGAATA
>JASFYV010000345.1:0-9910 GCA_045046925.1 Candidatus Marithrix sp.
AGTTACATTTCTTATACTAAAAACATGGCATTATAACAAATTTATAACTTATTGATAAATATTTAAAATAGTTGGCATGGGTATGGTAGGTAGTTACGTTTACTTTATATTGAATAAATATATTTAATAAAAAATCATTAATAACTAAAAATATTATAAGAGATTATAAATCATTATGCCAACGTATAAATGGATTTTTATAATTGGTTGTTACAATTCTGGTACGACTTTATTGGATAGAATTTTACGCCAACATTCATCAATAGCTGGTTTGCCAAGAGAAGGACAATTTTTAAGTGAAGTTTTTGTTACGCCAAAATCAGTTGGAGTACCACGTTTGTGGGCAGAAAAAGAGGATTTATTTAGATTTTTGCCAAATGAGAAGGTTTCTGAGGCAATACAAGTTAAACAAGATTGGATTCAATTATTAGACAAGCCAGAAGCTAGTTTTGCCTTGGAAAAATCACCACCTAACACTGCTAGAACTTTATGGTTAGAACAAAATTTTAACCAATCATATTTTATTCATGTAGTTAGGAATGGTTATGCTGTTGCAATGGGGATTCAGGCTAAAGTTATGGCTGATTATGGTCAAATGCCAAATTTATTGGAAAAAGCAGCTCATCAATGGAGTCGAAGCTTAGAAATTATATTAGAAGATTCATCTAAATTAACCAATTTTTTAGAAATTAGCTATGAAGATTTTACTGCTGATCCAATTGGGATTATGGATGATATTTTTAGTTTTTTAGATTTGCCTGTATTAGATTCAGAACAACTATTGCAAAAATATACTATTCATGGGATAAATTCTAAGATTGAAAATAAGAATCAAGTACGATTAGATAATATGACAGTAGAGCAGGAAAATATTATTTATAATGAGGCGGGAAAAATGTTGGATCGATATAATTACAAATAGAAAGGGCAACCATAAAGGATTGCCCCTACAATATTTGGGGGGATTACCTAACCATTTCGTAGGGGTAATCCCTTGTGGTTACCCTAAAAAAAAAGGCAACTATCAAAATGATAGTCACCTTGTTTTACACTAAAATTTAGAACTTAATTATTTAGAACAACTTGCGCCTGCGGCACCTTGACTTACATTACTATTAATATTGGAATTTACATCACGGATCAAAGCCATTATTTCAATATCAGAAACAACAGTTGAAATCTTCAATACTGATCTACCAGTCCAAGTACCAGGATTATCTGCATCAGCACCATCCATTACAGCTCCTAAATCTGCAGGAGTTAAACGCATAGTTTTACCAGCTCCGAGTACAGTAGTTCCAGCACTATCTGTTAGAACTTGAGAAGTGAATAAAACAGTACCATCTTGTGCATACATAGTTCCAAGCAACTCACCTTCATCAACACCATTATTAGTGATAAGAATAGAAAGTCTATCATTAACTGCATCTGCTTTAGGAATAATATTTACCCAACAAATTGTACCATCTTGTGGTACTTTGGATAAACTAGTACAACTTTCGTCAGGAACAGAAAAATCTTGAATATTAGAACCTTCATAATCAACTGTTAAAGTAGCACAAGGAGCATTTTCTGGTAGATTAATTTCAGTTTGGCCATCTACTAAAACGCTAATAATTGTTTCTACTGTATCACTAGTATTCGCATCATCACGTAGAGTTTCAAAACTATCAGTAAGGTCAAAAGTTGCTGTAGTACCATCTTCACTGATTACTGCAGAAGCTCCTCCATTTTCATTACTAATAGTAACTGCATCAGGATCATTGATAGAAGCAGAAAATTGTCCATCAGTAATTATTAATTGAGCTGATGCAATTTTGCCATCATCATCGTCTCCTATTTGGAATACAGTAGATCCGTCTGAAGACATAGCCAATGGATCTTTAGTAATAGTGAGAGTACCTATATTAATTAGATTACTAGCTGAGAAGACATGAGTACCGTCACCACCTTCATTAGTGAATTCAGTACTTCCAAGTGAAACAGCAATCTTAGTATCTACGACATCCATACTATCTAATTCTATTTTAACAGCTTTTGAAGAACTAGCCACAATAACATCGTCAGCAACATTAACTGGATATGCAGTTGTACCTGCAGATAAAGCACCTACTGCAAGCTCAATATTTTGACCAGAAGTTAGCAAAGCATCAGTGTTACCCATTTGATATCTAAGTAAAAATTTACTTCCTTTATCAATAATTTCATTTTCTTTTATATCAATATAAAAAGTTACCTTACTATCTTCAATTGTCACATTTTCTGATGATGTTACACTATTATCTTCTAATGAACCATAGTTAGCATTCGTATATAATTTAACACTATCGTTGATGAAAGTAGCACCATTTGTCAAACTAAATTCTAAAAAGAAATCCTTATCTATTGCCCCATCTATCTCGTAGATAGCACCAACATGTTTCCCAGTAGGCAAAGAACTTGGTACACCATTACCAAATAGCTCAGAGGCGTATACAATACCACCTTCTAAATCACCTCCAACAAGTGTAGGTTCTGTTGTTATATCAATAGGTGCCATTACAGTACCATTATCAATACCGCCTTCACCATAAAGACTATCAAGACCTGCAGAACTAGTTAAATTAGTTAAACCTGATTCAGCAGCAGTAGTTCCTGAGATAGAGAATAATGCTATTGTTATAGCCATAGCAAGCTTTTTATTCGTACGCATATTAACAAACTCCTATTATACTTTTAATATATAGATTAGTCACATCCATTACCACTAGCACCAGAACTAACATTAATCAGTGGACCTATGTTTGCAGGCGGTGTTGTAGCACCAGCAGGCAGAAGTACTGATCTTGTATTTTTGCCACGTAATAATGCATAGGCTTCCATATCAGTTGAATTAGAATTGATTGTTAGGATAGCACGTCCAATCCATGGTTTTTCTTCAGCAGCTCCAGCTTCAATAGCATAATCATGTAACTGATCTGAGTTTACTACTAAGGTACTATTGCCTACTATAGTTCCTAATTCTTGATCTACTAGATATTCAACACCCTCTCTATCTTTAATAGTAGCCCATACAGTAGCTTCATTATCAGTTTTATTTATAAAACGGTAAAAACCCTTATCAGAAGCTTGTTTATGAGGAACATTGTATAAAGTACATGCAGTACCATTACGTTTGGTACGATCTAAACGGCCAACGGAGGTTGATGATTTACCATTGTCAAAATCTAGAGTTAAAGCACCAGTTGCTCTTTCCATAGTATCATTGATTTCAGTTTCATTATCTGCATCAACGACTACACAAATATCAACATCTGTTGTCGATTGGGATATATTAAATATAGTGTCAGCATCTAATTCCCAAGTAGCTTCATCGCCTTCTACTAAAATTGCGGGTAAATCGGGTGGGGTTGCATCTCCATCAAATACGCAATCATCACCAGTAATTTCAATAAATACTCCTTCGTACATTCCATCATCGTTCGCTATTGCTGATGCTACGAATGGACCACCTTTGATAACTAACTTACTATTATCTCCAAATTTAGTTGCAGTTATAGTGTAATTACTAGCTAAATCAGCTTCTTTTACAGTTGTAGCACCTAAAATAATTAACTGACCAAGTGAAGCTGTAGTTTCAGAAAAACCACTATCTACGAATTTCTTGCTTCCTTGAGTAACATCAATTTGGGCTGGAGTTGTATTTTCATCAAATGATACTGAAACACCAGAAGAAGAACTTAAAATCTTTTCTGATTTTGTTTCTGTGAAAACAAAACTACTAGAAATAGCGGAAGGACCCCATGCTGCTGTAAGTTTAACTGAACCACCGTTATTTTCTAATCCAGCAACTTCACCCAATGTAAATTTAAATTGCATTCTATCTTCATTAGAGAGAATATTTTCATCAGGATCCCCAGATTCGATATTTAAATCTTCTTTAGTAGCTTGAACAAGATATCTTACTGTATTTTCACCCGCTCCACCACTTATTCGACTAATTGGTGCAGTGGACGTTTGTGATGTATTGTAATTGATAAGTGTAGGATTATCAGTAGTAACGTTAATACTTCCAAAAGTAGCCCCACTTAGAGTAAAGTCAACATAGATATCAAAACCTATGTTTGCATTACGATCAAACTCAAACCAAACTGTAGTCTCAGGAATTGTACCTTCTATGTTTCCACTTGAGTCTACAAGTTCTGAAGCAACAGTTATAGCACTTTCTTTTGATGAATTTGGATAAACTGGAGGGTTAGCTGCATCACCAGTAATATCAAACGTCAAATTACTAGCAGTAGCCAGTCCGATTCCACCTGATAGGATTGCTGCTATAGCAACCCCAAGTGTTTTGTTATAACGCATATTAAAAACTCCTTAATAATAATTACATAAGGTTTGTGTATAGTACCTTAGATAAAATTGCAAAAAGTACTACCACATATTCTAATTATTCAAACCTTAACATAGCCTAACATTTCAAACTCCATAGCAAAATATGTTAAGCAATTGCTTGAGAATAAATAATTAAACTCTCTTAGAACGAATTATTGCATCTTTTTTCATACAATGCAAATTTTTTTTAGTTTTGCGGATTTTTGGATAGTAGCAATGGGCAACCATAAAGGATTGCCCCTACATAACATGATAATTTGTAGGGGCAATCCCTTGTGGTTGCCCTAATCTACATAAATTCCTACTTAAAAAATTTCAATTGTTGAATAATCTTAGTCGTATCTGGTTTAATTTTACGCCAAAGATAAAAAGACTCAGCAGCTTGTTCAACCAACATTCCTAAACCATCCAATATATTAGTAGCACTTTGGTTTTTAGCCCATTGCATAAAAGGAGTAGCTGAGTTTGCATACATCAGATCATAACACCAACCATCTTTACTTATTAAACCATTTGCTAGAGGTGGTATTTCACCTTGTAAACTTGCTGAAGTACCATTAATAATTAAATCATAAGATTGACCAGTTAAATCTGCATAAGAAGAAGAATTTATATTACCTAAATGAGCAAATATTTTAGCTAATTTTTCTGCTTTTTGTATAGTACGATTAGCAATCACACATTCAGTCGGATTAGCTGTTAATAATGGTTTTAATATACCACGCACTGCTCCTCCAGCACCAAGTATTAATACTTTTTTATTCTGAATTGGACAATGATTTTGAGTTAAATCACGGATTAAACCTACACCATCAGTATTATCACCATGATAAATTCCTTGTGCATCAAACCATATCGTATTGACTGCTCCAGCTAATTTAGCTCTTTCACTGCGTTTAGTTACTAATTGCCAAGCAATTTCTTTAAATGGAACAGTGATATTTAACCCTTTACCACCAGCTTGTTGGAATTTCTGCACTGCATTTAGAAAACTATCTTCTTGAATATCAACTAAAATAGTTTTATAACTTAATAATTGGTTGGTTTGTTCAGCAAATAAAGTATGAATAAGAGGAGATTTACTATGTTCGATTGGATTTCCCATTACTGCATATTGGTCAGTTTGAATAGTCATGGTATTGAATTATTAAATGAATGTTTTTAAAATAATATCAGTTAATATATGCCAAAAAAAAAGCCCCTCAACCTAAAGAAGAGAGGCTCCAACCACACATAAGGAGATACTATTTCTATTAAGCAAAATAAATGCCAAGTGAAAATTAGTATTAGAAGAACAGAAGTTATGCAGAGTTAATTATTAGACATCTTTCCTAAATAAGGGTATATGTAGGATGCAGAATGAATTGCATCAATCGTGTAAATGTGACTCGAAAGATGTAATTCGTAAACTCATTACATCCTACATAAAATCCATAATTAATTATATAATTTTGGTCAAATACAATCATACATAACTATGATTTCGTTATTTAGGAATGATGTATTGATATTAGCGGCATTTTTCCTGAAAGAATTTATCTTGTATTTTTGTTAATGGTTTTACTCCCATGGATAGCTGTTTAAGCAATTTAGAACAACTACAATTATTGCAAGATATATCTTTAATTGGTTCAGATATCTGTAATTTTACTGGTTTTGCTGGTTTTACTGGGACGGATGGAGATATTTTTTTAGGAATAATTTTAGGTTTGGTTTTAGGTTTGGTTTTAGGTTTGGTTTTAGATTTTACTTTAACTTTTAGCATAGCTTTCTGTAAACGTTTTTTTAGATTTAAAGTAGTGTTTGATTTTGGAGCAACTCTTTCTAAACCAGCAAGATATGATTTTGCCTTATTTAGTTTATTCCGTTTTAAAGCATTTTCTATCCATGATTTATAACGTTTTTCTATTGCACGTAAACCAGCTTTAGCATCAAGATTACCAGAATCTTTTTTTAATACTTTATTATAACAGGATAATGCTGTACCAGAACCACCAGTAGTAAGACGATTAGCTTCAAAATGCTTTCGACATTTTTGGAGCAAACTAACAATTTTAGGTTTAGTATGATTTATAAGTTTTGAATTAGATGAATTATACCAAGGTGTTGATGAATATATAGTAGGTCGATTATTATTATGTGCTATAGAAAGAAGATGTTCTAACAGAACAATAGTTTTTTTCTTAATTTTTACATCTTCTTTTAATAATATTAATTCCAATGCTTCATCTATATGATATCTAAGTAAATTATTTTGAACTTCTGGTATTATAAATAACTCCGCTTGTAAGGTTTTTGATACTGTTAACTGATTGAGCCTTTTAACAATTTTTTCCTTATCATAACCACTTAAATCAGCAATAATTTCTTTACGTTGTTGATGTAACGATAAACTATATTGTAATTGTTCTCTTTCTTCAGAAGGATTGCTTAAAATATCATTCCATTCTGATAACAGTTTTTCAGCTTGTTGATAATTCTTTTCTGTAAAAGCATATTTAATTCCTTCTATATACATAGCTTGCAAATTTAGGTCGCCAACTGGTAAAGAGGTTCCAATTTGGATAATTTTTTGACGAGTTGTTGCAATACAATTAATTCTATCTAATAATGGTTCTAATGTTTGTTCTAAACAGTTAACATATTCTTTAGTTAAAATAGCCAATCGTTGTTGTTTTTTATTTTGAACTTCTTTATTTAAAGTAATTAAATCTGATGAATTAGGGTATTTATTTATAAATATTTTTAATAAAGATAAAGCGTTATCAAAATTATCATTATCAATATTATGTTGTATCTTAGGTTTATAATAAGTTATTAAGGAAGGATAAACATTAGCTAGAATAATATTTTCAATAGTATTATCATAAGTTTCTAATCTAGAAAAAATAGGTTTATCAGTTTGTTTTAAATAGAAATTTACTACCGCCTGGGACACTTCTTTATTTGCAAGAATTTGGGCTTGAGTCTCAATATTTGCATTTTCTAACGTTGTGATTGCTGTCTTATCTCCTTGTAAGATAGAATTCTGAATTTGGTTATCTTTTTGTCCAACTTGTTCTATAGTAAACAAAAAAATAATAGTTATTGCTGATAAAATTAAAACAAATATTCCCATTAATAATAAAGGAATTTTCTGAGTTGATTGCATTATATCGTCCTTATTCCGTTTATCGATAATAATATGTGAGTTAGAATGTTGTTTGGTAATTTTATTAAGAAAGGTATTATCTATAAACCAAGAGTAACTATAAGGAGTAACCAATTTAAAATTAGCAGAGTCATAAATAAAACGTTTATGAGAATCTTTCAGTACATCATATGCTTCATTGATTTTTTTAAATCTATGTTCAGCATCTGGTTCAATGCTAATATCTGGATGGAATTTACGGGCAAGTCTTTGATACGCTCTCTTAATAGTGGTTTGATCAGCATGCAATGTCACCTCTAATATTTTATAGTAATTTTTAGATTTCATAAGTACATTTAAATAGAAGAAGTTCCAGAATTTAGAAAACTACATAGAATAGATATCTTTCCTAAATAAGGGTATATGTAAGATGCAATGAAGCATAGAATTGCATCAAGATGTAATTCGTAAACTCATTATATCCTACATAAAATCTGTAATTAATTGTATATCATTTTGGTTCACGTCATTAATACAATCATACATGGCTATTTAGGAAAGATGTCTAATATTACAAATTTTCATACTAGCATAGCTGAAATAGGAGAACAATTCTCCTATATTAAAACGATATTATTTTTGAATTATATTTAATCCTTTTAATAAGTTAAGAGCTTCATAAACTCCATAATCTCTTTTTACTAATGGCTCTTCATCGGAATCTATAACATGCTTGTTAGTAGGCTCAGATTTTTCATTATCATTATCTAAATGTCGATTTAAATCAGCTTCTGTAATCCGATCTGATTCTTTTTCCACTGAAGCAATTTCAACTTTACTTAATATAATATCAGGTTGAATACCTTCTGCTTGTATGGAACGGCCTAATGGAGTATAATATCTTGCAGTTGTAAGTTTTAAAGCAGAGTCATTATTCATTGGTAAAATAGTTTGGACTGAACCCTTTCCAAAGGTTTTCGTACCCATAATTACTGCTCGACGATGATCTTGTAATGCTCCAGCGACAATTTCTGATGCAGAGGCAGAACCACTATTAACTAATACTACTATTGGAATTCCATCCACTAAATCTTTTGGATGAGCTCGAAATCTAAGTGAAGAATCAAGAACTCTTCCTTCCGTATAAACAATAAGCCCACTTTTTAAAAAGGCATCGGATACTGATACTGCTGCTTTTAATACTCCACCTGGGTTATTGCGTAAGTCTAATACTAATCCTTTTAAACCAACCTCTCTATTTTCTTCTTTTAAAGTTTGAATCGCTTTTTCTAAATCACTGCTTGTTGGTGTTTGAAAATGACTGATACGAACATAAATATAACCAGGTTCTAAAGTACGGCTTTTAACACTTTTTATTTGAATAACAGCTCTAGTTATGGTTAAAACTATTAGTTTATCTTCATTTTCACGTACAATAGTTAATTTAATATCAGTATCTGGTTTACCTCGCATGATTTTAACTGCATCACTTAAGGACATCCCTTTCACTGGAGTATCATTCAGCCGTACAATTAAATCTCCAGCCTGAATTCCAGCTCGTTTAGCCGGTGTATCATCAATTGGGGCAATGACTTTAACAAAACCATTATCCATCCCAACTTCAATGCCTAAACCACCAAATTCACCAGTAGTACCAATTTGCAATTCTAAAAAAGTTTCTGGATCTAGGTAACTGGAATGAGGATCGAGTCCAGCTAGCATTCCTTGAATAGCACTTTCCAATAAGTCTTTATCATTAACTTCTTCAACATAATCAGTTTTAATTTTATCAAAAATTTCGGTAAAAGTACGCAAGTCCTCGTATGGTATAGATGTATTAACTTGGCTACGATTGGCAAATACAGTTGTTCCAATCGCAATAAAAGACCCTAAAATTACTCCCATCAATAAAGTTGGTAAGTAACGAAATATAGTTTTCATTTGATTGCTCCACGAATAAATTATATTTTTTAATTAAAATTTAAAATCAAAATGATATTTAAAATCTATAAATTTTATATCAATGACTCTAAACTACAGAAAATCTTCACTAGCTTTTAGTTATTATAACAATTATCCCAATATTTTATATATGCCATAGATAACATTTTCTAACAACTTAAATTTTAAGTATTATTTAGTAGGACAGATTTTACAGTTACAAAAGAAGTGACTTTTTGTGATTTCATTGGTATGCCACATCTAAAAAAACTTAGGTGTAGCGCAATGATGGATAAACTGCTTATCCGATACCAAGTCATCTAGTGAATTCCTGGCTTTCTGATTATATTCAATGCTCCGTTCATATCTCTTACTAAAAAACGCCAAAACCACAAAATCAGGCTTTGGTTATGTTTAAGGGGTAAGCTCCCTGGGGTGATAAAACTTCTATCACCTTAGTTAAAA
>JASFYV010000346.1:0-5511 GCA_045046925.1 Candidatus Marithrix sp.
TATTATTTTTGTCTTTGGGCTTTTACATTTTTGGCAAATTGAGTTCATTTCTTTCATTTGTCTATTTTACCAGTAATTATAGTTTAAGCCCAGTACCTACGAATTAGTTCAAGTAAATATTGATTTAATCCAACAAGTGGCTAAAATTACTAGTTTAAAATCATCAAAGGATGTTGTTGAAAAAGTATTACGAGAAATTGCTACACAAGGTTTGCTTAATAAACTGGTAACACGCCGTTTGGGTGAAGCAAAAGGGCTAATTAAAATAGCTGATGAATTTTGATGAAATGTTAGAAATAAGTGAATTATAGTAATATTTAAATTGAAAGATTGTATTGAAGGTGAAAAATACTTGCTATGACTTCAATAAGGCGATAGACTTGGCCTTTCAAAAAGATTATTGAATTTAAATAGTACTATAATTAACCATATTAACCGCTGTATCAATATCCACCGTAACCAAACGTGAAACTCCAGCTTCCTGCATAGTTACACCTATCAACTGATCGGCTATTTCCATAGTAATCTTATTATGGGAAATAAAAATAAATTGCACAGTTTCCGACATAGCTTTAACCAAAGCACAGAACCGTCCCACATTGGTATCATCGAGTGGAGCATCAACCTCATCTAACATACAAAATGGAGCTGGATTTAGCTTAAATATCGCAAATACTAACGCTATTGCCGTCAATGCCTTTTCACCACCAGACAGCAAGTGAATATGAGTATTGCGTTTACCAGGTGGACGAGCCATAATCGTAACTCCAGCCTTTAAAATATCATCCCCAATTAACTGAATACTAGCTTCTCCACCACCAAACAAACGTGGAAACATCTCCTGTAAGAAAACATTCACTTTATCAATTGTTTCCTTAAATCTAGCCTTAGTCTCCCGATCTATAGTTTTTATCGCATTTTCCAAGGCTTGCATGGCTTTATTCAAATCATCAGTCTGTTCATCAAGCTCTTGTTTACGTTCGGCTTGTTCTTCAAATTCATCTAAAGCAGCTAAATTAACCGAACCCAATTTTTCCAATTTACGTTCCGCAGCTTCAATTTGAGCTTGCCAGCTTTTTTCATCAGCATATTCTGGTAAATCAGCTAACAATGCCACTGGGCCAAATTCCATTTCAGCCAATTGTTCATCTAAACCCTGTCGTCGCACTTCATTAGCTTGACATTCCATTTTAGCTTGTTCAATATCTGCTCGTAATTCAGTACATTTTGCTTCCAATCTGTGTCGTTCACCATCATAATCATTTAACTTTGCTGCTAAATATTCATAAGTTTGTTTAGCTTGGGTTAAAATTTCCTCTGCTTCAGTTTTTTTATGTTGGTAATCAAGCAATTCAGTTTCCATACCATCAACTGGTTCAGATTGTTTGGCTAAATTTTGTTGTAAATCATAATTCTGTTCAGATAACTGCTCTAATTGATTTTGCAACCGCTCAATACCTTGTTGTAATCTGGCTTGGTCAGTACGCAATGATTCTGATTTTACTTCTATTTTATGCCGTTCATCTTTGATAGACTGCCAAATTTGACTAGTTTGAGCTACAGTTTCCTGATGTAAATCTCGTTGTTGAGTTAAATCATCTCGTTCGTCAGCTAATATTTCCATTTCTTCTAAAGCAGTATGCAGCTTGTCACGAGTTGTTAATAAATCTGTTTCATCTTGACTAATTTGTTTAGTTAACTCATATTGTTCTTTATTTAAACGTTGTAATTGAGCTTTAGTATGTTCTAACTGAGCTTGTTTGCCGCTATGCTGAGATTGTAAATCTGCTTCTTGTCGTTGAGTAGCATTGAATTGTTGTTGAGCTTGTTCACGGGAATTTTCTTGGGCATACAAAGCTGTCCGATTTTGTTCTAATTCTGTAGTAAACTGTTGCACTGTTGCATTCAAACTATCCAATTTAGTGGCAATTTCATTAATTTCTTGCTCACGAGCTAAAATCCCAGCATTTTCATCAATATCTTGCTGGCTATGTAACCATTGTGAACCAAACCATAAACCAGTCGGAGTAATTACTGACTCATATTCTGCCAATTGCTTACGAATTTGACAAGCAGTTTCAATATTATCAGCAATCCGAACTCCAGCCAATAAACTAGATAGAGGCCAAGGTGCTTGAATTTTATCCAGTAATAAACTTATACTATTATTTTTTTCATTATTTTCAACATGAGAAGGAATTTCAAATACAGCTAATTTACCGGCTGGTGGATTTAGCAATGCTTCTTGTAAAACTGTCATATCTTCTATACACAAAGCTTGCAACTTAGTTCCCAACACTATTTCCACAGATGTTTCCCAACCAGCTTCCACTTTTATCGATTGAGCTAAACGAGGTACATCATGCAAGCCATGGGTTTGTAGCCAAGCATTCAGATCGTTATCATTAGTTCCTAAAGAAGATTCCTGCAAAGTTTCTAATGATGCCAGTCTACCATTGAGCTTATGTACTTCAGCTTGTTGTTCCTGTAACTGAGAAGTCTGGTTTTCAGTGATAGAACGTAGTTGGGTTACTTCCTTATAATGGGTAGCTAAAATAGTTTCTGCTTGGATCAAATCAGTTTTAACATTAGCTATTTTCGTTTCCAAATCAGCCACAACTTGTTCTAACTCAATAATATCTAAACTATTATTTTCCTGTTGTAGACGCTGTAAACGTTGTTTGCTCTGTTCTACTCGTTGTTCTAAATTTTCTGTTCTAGCTCGTTCAATTTGAGCTCGTTGAGTTGGTTCAGTAGAACGTTGATTAAAAGCATCCCAATTATATTGCCATTCTTCTAATTGATTTTGAGCTTCCTGTAAAGACTGTTCAGCCATAGTTTCAGATTCTAATTTAACTGTTAATAAAGCTTCTGTATCAACAAGATCAGTTTCTAACTCAATTATTTGCTGTTTATCAGAGTTTAAAGTTTGGCTGGCTTCAGTATGTGACCTTTCTAGCTGTTCTAAATCAAATTGCAATTGTTCGCAACGTTCATTAGCATGCAAGATATTTTGCTCTAATTTGGTTATTGCAGTGTCTATAACATGGAAATTATTTTGGGCTTCTGTCAATGTGCTTTGAGCAATATTTTGGGCTTCACGTTGTTGTTTATGAGTAGAATCAAAATCTTGTAGAGATAATAAGTCTTTTTCTAAAACTGCTGCTTGTTCATCAATATATTGTTGCTGATCTTGTACTGCTATATCCAAAGCATGCCAACGGATTGCCTGTAATTGAGCTTTTAATAAATGATGGGATTTTTTTAATTCTTGGAATTTAGCTGCTTGTTTAGCTTGTTTTTTTAATTTGGCTAACTGTTTATCTAATTCATTTTGCAAGTCCTCTAATCTGTTAAGATTTTCCCGAGTATGCCTCATGCGTAATTCAGTTTCTTTACGACGTTCTTTATATTTGGAAATTCCCGCTGCTTCTTCAAAAAAGACTCGTAATTCTTCTGGGCGAGCTTCAATTAATCGAGAGATTGTACCTTGTTCAATTATGGCATAGCTACGTGGCCCTAAACCAGTGCCTAAAAATAGGTCGGTAATATCTTTTCTACGACAGCGAACTCCATTGATAAAGTAAACTGATTGGCCTTTACGAGATATTTGTCTTTTTACCGCAATTTCAGATTGTTGTGGGTATTGTGGTACGTTGACATTTTCAAAAACTAATTCGATGGAAGCTTGTTCAATAGCTTTACGATTACGAGAACCATTAAAAATTACGTCACTCATGGATGAACCACGTAATTGCTTGGCTGAGCTTTCACCCATCACCCATCGGACGGCATCAATAACATTAGATTTACCACAACCATTTGGTCCAACAACTCCAATTCGATTACTTGGAAATGTCAGTGTTGTATAATCTACAAAAGATTTAAAACCAGTTAATTTGAGTTTACTAAGACGCATTATTTATGAATTATCTAAGTCTTTAATTTGAAATACAATTAGATATGCAAAGGAATTTTCCCATTATAGCATAGAATCATCATTGATATACTTGAAGTTTTTATAACTTACCTAAAAATAAAATCTCTATATGCTTTAAACAATGGTTTAAATAGATAAAAATCTCGTCGTTTAATTAAGGCTAAACTTTTTCCTACAAACCTAGTTATCAATACTAATGGCAATAAATAACGATGAAAATTAGCCGTATATTTTAGCGTACTTAAGTTCTCATAATAATTAGCCTGCTTTAATTTATCCAAATTACCTTCAGTTACGTTGCCAATACTAGCACTACCTTTATGATAAACTAGACTATCTCGACACCAGCCAATTTCATAATTATGTTTGAATAATCGTTGACAGTAATCTAATTCTTCATAGAACAAGAAATATTCTTCATTTAATAAACCTACTTTGCGGATGGCTTCTACTTGGAAAAACATAGCAGCTCCATATACATAGTCAATTTTTATTGGATGCTGCTGGACTTTTTTGACTAGTTGACCAGCTAACATTGGTTTAAAAATGGTAAATAATGGGAAATAACGACAGCCACCAGCACATTGAATGGTATCTCGTTGATAATAATCCACTACTGTACTTCCAAGTAAAGCAATCTGAGGATTAGCAATAGAATATTCGTACAACTTGGCTAAAGAGTTAGAATTTACAACCGTGTCATTATTTAATAACCATAAGTACTTGTAACGTTTGGTAATTAAAGCATACCGTATCCCAATGTTATTACCACCAGCAAAACCTAAATTAGCCCCAGTTTGAATTAATACAAAAGAATGATTTAGTGCATCAGTAGTAAAGCGAGGATGAGAAAAAATACCAATTTTAGTAGGAGAATAATGTTGTTGAGCCCAAGTTAAAATTTGCTCAAATGAATCATCTTCGGAAGCATTATCACAGACAATAATAGTAGGAGTGTAAGAAAGTTGTTGTAATGAATCTAAACAAGCTATGGTATTTTGCCAACCTTGCCAGTTAAGAATTATAATTGCTATTTCGTTCAAAGTAGGATGACTATGGTATTAAGTTAAAGTTACGCAAGATGAATATTTAATTATTTGAATCAGGATTTATGTATTTTAAGATATGATTTAATCCTGCATAATCTTGTTCAAAAAGTATAACGTTGGTATTTTCACACAAAGGGCAACCATAAAGGATTGCCCCTACGCAATAATTTGTAGGGGTAATTCCTTGTGGTTACCCCAAAAGTTCTTAATTTAATGGCATTAATACATCATGTAAGGTCGGTTACGCAATGCTTCACCGCATATGCATCAACTTAAGCCGCACAATTGGCCATTAGGTCAACTGTATTAAGTTTTTTCCTACGTTTATTGAGCGAACATAACCGATGTAAAATATCTTTTAATGTCAAAATTAATTGCTCATAATCTTTAATAACATGAGCTAAATGTGTAGATTGCTCTCTAATCGGTACTGGGCTTAAACTATAATTACTGGTAAAATAGACAAATGAAAGAAATGAACTCAATTTGCCAAAAATGTAAAAGCCCAAAGACAAATAAGTA
>JASFYV010000347.1:0-6278 GCA_045046925.1 Candidatus Marithrix sp.
CTTAAATATCAGTAAGTTACACCAAATTGACAAAATATCTAACTAACTGATATTTAACATTTTTTTAGTTTTTCTTCATAGTCTGAGCCCAGTACCGCTGTAATCATAAGATTTATATTAATAAAGTTGTTAATGAAAAGTAGGGTGGATAAGCGGAGTGTAACCGACCATAATGTATTAATTAAATCCAGCGAAATGGTCGATTTCACGTTGTTACATCGACCCTACATAGCTAATTTATCATGTTTTTCTAGTTTGCTGGTGTTTGGTACATTTACTAAAGAAATTAAGTTATATTCACCCTTCATACCAGAAGAAATCCATAATCGTCTGAATATAGATATGTCTTCAGAAGCTAAACATAATAATTTATCCATTGCCACACTTTGTGTTACTTCCGAACGTTCATATTTAGAAAAAGCATTCTTACCACCACCAAAAATTATGGCTGCATCGGCTTGGGTCAAATTCAATTTCTTACGAATATCACGAATAGCATCCGCACTAAGTAACCCATCAATTTTTTTCTTAGCTTTTCGTGTCCTTGCATCATTAATAATGATTTGAGTCTTATTTAAGAATTCTCTACCACATGAGTTACATAATGAATAGTCTACTTCAATATCATATTCTACATTTTGATATTTATTTTTTTCTAATTCAGTAGTTTGAGTAACATCATGTGAATTACACTTATAACATATACACATTGGTAAGCTCCTGATATTTAATAATTTTGATGAAATGAAGCTAAATCAATCATTAAATAATTGTTTATGAGACAAAACTTAATATATAAAGAATCATTTTCATCATTGTCTATAGGACTTGGATAATCTATACGATATGCGTCATCTATATCACCATTTTCATAATAATACGTTTTATGAAAATCTGATTCTATTAAAGACATTAAACAGTTGATAACATCCATAAAATCATATCCAAGATTATCAATATCTCGTTTTACTTTTCTACTTCTATATTCTATCTTATTATTTCTAGCAGAAATTCGGACATCTTCTAATTTATAGTATGGCATATCATTTCCAATTCAACCATTATGGTTATATTAAAAAATTACATTTTTATATTTATAAAAATGAATATTACAATAAAAACATAATAAAATCAATTGTTTTGATTATGTGACATAATCAAATGCAATTAAACTATTGTCGTTAATGTTAAATTATTTTTTAAATAGGAATAACTAGTTCACCATAATCATTACATCTACAATTAGTGGGCAACAAACCACGTCACCCCACAATTATCTCAAAAATCAACTCGTAAGGTGTATGACGCTTCGCTTATACACCCTACAACTGTCATGTTCTATACGTTCTTCTATTAATTCAACTATATATTCTTCTGGAGTTTGACTTGCTACTTCTGCAAATTTATTAACTTTGTTTGTTAATTTATCTGGAATGTTTATTTGTAACATAATTCTATTTTCCTAAATAGTTGTCCACAATACTCAACCAATTTAAAACCATGAATAGTTAATGAAAAGTAGGGTTGGTGAAGCAAAGCATAACCGACCAGTATAGTTGAATCTATCGAAATGAAATGGTTTATTTCACGTTGTTATATCGATCCTACATGGCTATTTAAATAAATCAGAATGTGTTCCCATTCTTTCAAAAATAATTTGTTTCCCATCAATTTTGTATATCAAAATCCAATCTGATTCTATATGACAATCTCGTCTATTAATATAGTTTCCAATTAATTTATGATCTTTATAAATTTCTTGTAAAGGTTGATCTGCAATTAAAGTTTTAGCGATAGTTTTAAATTTTTCTAAATCTTTTCCACGTTTTTTACAGCGTTTGACATCTTTTTCAAATTGTTTGGTATAAGTTGGAATGTACATTATATACCTAATTTATTAAACATATCATCTACGTTATTACATACTGTAATATTATTTCCTGTATCGGTTGTATCAAATGTTTGTTTTGTAATTGATGTTGGAATTTTTTCTTGAAAGGTAGTTTTTTCTAGCTTAGTTTTAAGATATTGTATAAAATCTAAAGCTTCTAATTGCATTGTTTCTGGTAATTGTTCTACATCTTGAAGAATTTGTTGTGTTAATTGGCTCATAATTTATATATTAGTAATTTAAATTTTATCAATTGATTAAATTCATAATTCCCAACCAACAATTAATTGAGATAATGAACAGTTAATAAAAAGTAGGGTGGATAAGCAGAACGTCATCCACCGTTGTTTGATTTAAGTTTGGAGTATATGGTGTATGACACTTCGTTTATACACCCTACGAGCTAAGGCTAACAAAATTTTCATAGTAATATTCCAAATAGTTAGTGGGCAACAAACCACGTCACCCACCCAAAAACTACCCTACAAAATAACCTCAAAAATCAGTCCTTGTAGTACCAAGAACAATAAAATCAGTCCTATGATAATCAAAGTTCCACCGAGAATTGAAGAATACTTTGCCATTCTTGCAGATGGAGCTCCAACTAAATACCGCTCTAAAGTGCCATCTTTAACCAATCGCTCATATTCAAATGGACGCTCTTCTTTAAACTCTGTCATTGTAATACGACCAGTGAACATCACCGTATCCTGTGGGAACTTATCAGGACGGAAATGACAATTAAAGAAATGGACGGTAAATAAGAACACCGCAGCCAAGAACGCTTCTTCACCATGCACAATGGTTGCTACGTTGAATACCCAACCCGGCAAGAACATTGCGAAAATATTGGGAACCCATAACATCAAACCAGAGAATCCAATAATAAACATACCCCAGAACGGAGCCCAATAATCAAATTTTTCAAAATAAGCCCAATGGTCAAATGCAGGACGTTGACCTTTATTAAAGAACCATTTTACCATCGCTATCACATCGTACATATCCTGCCAACGTGGTATCAATGAAGTTGGGCCAAACCATCTAAAGGTCTTCCGGTTAGTCACAAATATCCGATAAAATGCTACCGCTAAATGACCAAAAAATATGACCGCAAAAGTTACAGCAGCAACTCGGTGAATGATAGCCGCAATTTCAGGTCCACCAAGTATTTTCATAACTATTGGAGCCCAGAAAGTTCCAGCATATAACACTGCCGTACCAGTCAAAGTCAATACCATAACCGCAATCGCTAAAATTAAATGAGCCAATCGCCATGGCCAAGTAAATCGTTCTACATATTGACAAGCATCCGGGTCAGTAGGATCGCCATGATGATCAAGATGGATATGAGCTTTACCAGTCTTCCGATCCATATATTCACGATAGAACCACAAAGCACTGTGTAACCAGAATACTAAAAATACCCCTATCAACAGAGCTATCATAAACTTGGTAACTATCCAAATTTGAGGATATTTGTCAAAATCATGCGAATTACCATGTGGTTGGAAAGTAGCAAAGCCAGCCGTTGCATTTTCATGACATTCACGACAGGTTTCTAACCGATTGTCCATATGAACTTTCGATTTCTCATTATCAACCCTTTGAGTTTTGTGAAACTCGTGACACTCGAAACATTTAGCAGTATGAGTATAACCAAGTTTAGCTACTTGACCATGATAAGTTTCCCGATAGGAATCATATTCTTCTTCATGACAATCACCACAACTTTCGGTAATCGCAATTTTTACAGGATCATCTTCTGGTGAAGCAATCGTATGAGCCGAATGACAATCACTACATACCGCAGCATCCATATTACCGTGGCGTTTTACTTCAGCACCATGTACCGAATTGGTATATTCCTTAAAAATCTCATCATGACAATTACCGCAAGTTTCTGGGGTAGATAACCGATAAGTTTGGGCTTCCTTATCATCCATTGGAAACACATTATGCTTACCATGACATTGCCAACAAGTTGCATTTACTTGATCTGGATTGTCTTCATTAGGTTGAGCGTGAATAGAATCCAAATAGTGGCTAATATTTGTCAGTACTTTATTTTCAGTACCAGCCATGCGTTGGATATTTTCTTCATGGCACTTTACGCAATCAGTAGAACGTTGCACATCTTTCTTATGCGGCATTTGTTCGATATCGACATGGCAACCTACACATTTAGTCTCATTGTGTACGCTATCCATGAAAGTATCAGCATCTATATACAAAGAACGTTTACGCACGGGACTACCACTATCAAACTCCGATACCGCAAAATCAGTTGCACCTTCCACGTTATGGCACCCAAGACATACTTTATTAGTAGTTTCTTCAGTGATTAAACGAGGTTCAGTAAGGCTTTTACGATATTCTTCAGAGAGTTCTGCTTGGGCTGTTATAGCAAACAACATTAACAGTAGTAGAAGCTTTCCCGCTATAAAACGGGGAAATTTCATCATATTTTAATTCCTTATAAAAAGAATGACGCTGGAGCGTCATGGTAGGCAATTCCCACGCAGAGCAGAATATCAATGCCATTGAGCAGGGCGAACACATAGGTTCGCCCCTACAATATTGAAATATATTACATTTTGTAGGGGCAGACCTGCGTGTCTGCCCTTAACTTAATGGCATTGAAACTGGAGTTTGGGAACGATATGTAAAATATAATTATAAATTATGTTACCCATTATATCTAATTTAATAGATTCTGAATTGATTTTATATTTTCTATATAAAACATTAGATATTTCATTTAATACCTGAGTAGAAATACTAATATCATAATACTTATTAATAATATCTTTGGCTTTTTGATGTTTTTCCTGATCTGCAATATTTGTTGACTTTAAATACAAGTATATCCAAATGTTAGTATCCGCAAATACTTTATCTGGTATGACGTTCTTCTCGATTGGGAATATTAATATTTTCTACACAATAATTATTCTTATCAATAAATTGCATAAATTCATTTACCCGTTGTTGTGTTGAGGTATTTTCTATTTCTTTATCTTGCAGAATAATAACTTTTACCAATCCGCTTATTTGATTTTTAAATGTATTTGGAATATGCATAACATCATTTTTTATATTAGTTTCAAATTCAATTGCATACATTAATATTTCTCCTAGATATGTTAACATATAATATATTAACAGAATAAAAACTATTCTATTTTATTAGCAAGTTTTTTAATATGATCAAGAGCTTCTTTATATCGCACAGTTTCTACTTTTACGGATTCACCATCAGGCATAGAATATTTAGTATGTTCTGGTAATATATATAATGGAATACCTAAAGAAGCAGAAATTTTACCAGCTGTATGAAAATCTTTTACATCAGACACATAATAATTTTCAAAATCTTCTCGTGATGTAATATTTTTTATTTTACTATTAAATAATTCAGGAAATTGATTATATTGTTCATAGCAAAATTTAATCAAATCATTTCTAATTGATTCATACGCCTTAGCAACACCTAAATTTGATGTATAATTATTAAACACAAATTCATGTATTATTGGTAACTCCATACCAAAAGATGATACTTGTTTACTAAAAGTCATTACATTACTGGCAAATTTTTCTGCACTAACACTAGGATATTTTCCATATAATAACATGAAGATACCTTTTACTCCTTCTACAGAACTATAATCTGCCATCATAGGAATTATGATTTTGTCAGAAGACAATAAAGCCATTTGAGTATAAATTGAAAAACTAGGATTACAGTCTATAAAAACAGTAATTTTATCATAGCGATCTTTAGTGAATTCTTCTTCACATAACTTTCTAATAACAATCATATATTTTTTCCAAGCTTTTGTATCAGCTGGGTTTATTACAGCATAATTTAAAGCTAAAGAAAGAGATTCTAAAAATGAATCACCAGCAATTAAGTAAATATTTTTAGGAATATTAGAATTATATGGGTGAATTTGAACTTTAAATGAATATGGTAAACTAGAAAAACCGACATTTCCATTTATGATCCAATCTATAAATCCTACAATATTTTTTCTGGATTTAGTAGTTTGTAATTCTTGTATTGTTTTATAACCTTTTTCTGCCCCACCTAACAAAAATTGAGATAAATTTGCTTGAGGACACATATCAATTAATAAAACCTGAGTATCAGGATTATTTTTAGCATATAGAGGAGCAACGTGAGAACATAAAGTTGTTTTTCCTATACCACCTTTATTATTGTAAAAACTATAAATATTCATAAAATACTATTAACCTTATTAGCATTACGATGACAAGAATCAGCACAAGGTTTATTACCATTAATATCATCGGTTTCAATCTCCTTTTTAGCCAACACTTCAGAAAGACCAACCGACAACAACTCCTCAATATCCATATG
>JASFYV010000348.1:0-6013 GCA_045046925.1 Candidatus Marithrix sp.
AGATATTTTAACCCAACGTTTCGCTTAATTTTTAGTCTAATTTCTTTGGAATAATCTGACATTTTATCTAGGATTTAACTGTCGAAGCCCACTGCCAAACTTTTAGTAGCGCCATATATTAACATGACGCTATTTTAACTTACTTTAATTCATAAGTAGTAGTTAACTTTTTAGGAACTGCAACATTATTTAATACTACATATTCAGGCAAGCCATTAGAATAAGGAGGATAATCTTCACCCAAAATCAATGGTTGTAAATATTCTCGACAAGCTTGAGTAATACCCATGCCATCAGGACTAATGAAATCCATTGGCATCATCTTTTCAACGTTAGCTACATCAGCTAAATCTGCTGAACCAATTTCCCATTTATAAGGATCATTGGAAACTCTAACTACGGTAGGCATTACTGCATTTTTGCCAGCTATAGCTAATTCTACCGCAGCCTTACCCAAAGCATAGGCTTGTTCTACATCAGTTTTAGAAGCAATATGGCGAGCGGATCGTTGTAAATAATCTGCAACAGCCCAGTGATATTTATAGCCTAGTTTACCTTTAACCATTTCTGCAATTACTGGAGCAACTCCACCTAATTGAGCGTGGCCAAACGCATCTTTACCACCAGCTTCAGCTAAAAATATTCCTTCTTTATTTTTAACTCCTTCTGACACCACGATAGAGCAGTAACCATAGTTTTTAACAGCATTATCAACTTTGGCTAAGAATTTGGCTTCATCAAACTCTATTTCTGGAAATAAAATTATATGTGGAGCATCACCTTCTTTTTCGGAAGCTAAACCACCAGCAGCAGCAATCCAACCAGCATGTCTGCCCATAACTTCCATTACAAAAATTTTGGTAGAAGTTTTAGCCATTGAAGCAACATCAAAACTGGCTTCACGGATGGAAACTGCAACATATTTAGCTACTGATCCAAAACCAGGGCAATTATCAGTAATTGGCAAATCATTATCAACAGTTTTTGGTACTCCTACACAAATGATAGGATAGCCCATTTTTTCCCCAATTTGAGATATTTTATGGGAAGTATCTTGTGAATCACCACCACCATTATAGAAAAAATATCCAATATCATGAGCTTTAAATACTTCTATTAAACGTTCATATTCAGCTTTGCTTTCTTCCAAACCTTTTAATTTAAAACGACAAGAACCAAAAGCACCAGATGGAGTATGACGTAATGCAGCAATGTTAGCATCGGATTCCTGACTAGTATCAATCAAATCTTCAGTTAAAGCTCCTATAATTCCATTGCGACCAGCATAAACTTTACCAATTTTATCTGGGTGTTGTCTAGCAGTTTCAATAAGTCCACAGGCAGTGGCATTGATAACAGCGGTGACACCACCAGATTGGGCATAAAAAGCATTTTTTGGCATGATGCTATAACTCTCCTATTAAGAAATTTAAAAATTAAATAGATACCCAAATTTGGGAATTGAAAATATTAATGTATTCATAGATTTCATGTAGGATGTAATAAGTTTACGAATTACATCTTTCGAGTTGCATTTAGATACACGATTGATGCAATTCGTTCCTCATTGCATCCTACAAAAATATTTTAATTAATTATGCGTAACTTTCAGTTAATCAAGTTTAAAATTTTTCTTCACATATTTTGCTAATTCATCCAACAATTCAATTTGCTGTTTATCTAACTTTTCTTCGGTAAGTAATTTATTAATTTGTATCAATGCGTCTTTTGGAGTTGTACGTTTGTCATTTTTATAATCTTGCAACGCATATTCAGCATTATTAGGATTAACTTGTTGCATATATTCAGCAAAATCCCTAGTCAACATTAATGGTAAATCAACTGGATAATTACGACATAACAATCTACTCGCTTGTTTACGCATGTCAATGCTTTCAAACTGATTAACAATATCTATTTTTCCGGCTAAATCAGCTTTATGAAATTGACGACATAATTCTTGTTCTTGAGTTGGTAAAAAACCATTTTGATATAATGCGACATCACAATCTAAATTAGGGATTTTGGGATATTTAAATTCTCTATGATATTGAATAATTTTATGAAATAATATGCTATTTGATTGTAACCATGCCTGGTTATTTTCGACAATAGTTAGTTTTTTGGCAGTCAAGAAATTATAATGATCAATAAATGGTAACACAATTCCTGGCTCACCATATTTTTTCCTAATTACATAATTTTTACTCGCAATATTATCTACAGTAATATCTTGCAATTCAATTTGATCTAAACGTAACCATAAAGTTTGATTTTTATAAGGTATAGAATTACCAATAAATAAAACTGGTATTTGATATTTATTTTCGGCTCCAAAATTTTTATTAATCATCAATCCAATTCTATTACTACAAGCAATACTATGAAATGATACTGGAATTTTTTCTATACGCCTATTATCTTCTGTTTTATCAAAATAACCATCCAAATAATCCCACATTTTTACTTCTTTGCGTAATTTACGGGCTAATTCAAGAGTGACTCTTACGTCAACCATCGCATCATGTGCTTGACCTTTAGCTAATTTATTAGCCTCATTAATTTTTTCTAATTTTAAACTAGGCTTACCATCAACTTTTGGCCATAATAATATTTCTGGTTTATATAAGTAATACATAATAGTTATAGGTAATAAATCGCTACGACGGCAACCATTTTTATATTGATGAGTATATGGCGATAATAAATTTCGGTGAAAACAAAATCTTAAAAATTCATCATCAAACCCCAAACTATTGTATCCTAAACTAATTGTACCAGGTTGATTCATGAGATTATGAATTTTTACCATTGCTTCAAATTCGCATAAACCTTGCATAGAATCAGCTATGGAAATTCGATGAGTGGTTGTTGCCTGTGGAGTTGGAATTATATCTGGACGTAATTTGATTATTATATTATGACGTTCGATTTCGTTAAATACTGTGTCAGTGCGAATGGCAGAGAATTGCAAAACTTGATCAAACGCTTTGTTTAAACCAGTGGTTTCTAAATCATAAAAAAGGTAGCTATTCATATTTAACTTGATTTCTTATATCAACTTATTATAATAACCTATATTATATCTTTTTTTTAAGTATGAGATTTATATTTTTGTAAGGTAATTATTTTTAATCACAATATATCAAATAGATTTCTTGATCCATTATAGAATTCTATATTTTTCCAAATTCTTCCAATGATCTTAGGAGAAAATTAAATGCGTTACACCCCTCTTTTATGTGGATTATTGCTAATATCTCCATCTGTAACAATAGCAGCAGATGCCGGTGATACTCCAGTTGATGCCAAAAGAATATCGGCTAAAACTAAAGTAAAGGAATCTTTAATTTCAGCACAAGATGTTGATTTTTATACTTTTAAAATTCGTGCTTCTAGTGATCCGCAAGTTGATAATAGCGGTAATATAAGTGTGGTTCTCAGTCAAAAAACTCCACCTGGAGTTAATCCACAATCTGGTTGGAAGGTAGAATTATTTTCTGAAACTAATCTTGCCAATAGTTTATATACAGCTATATTACCTGAAACTAGTCTAAAAGTTGGATTTGAACAAGGTTTATCAGTTGGCAATTATTACTATAAAGTTTCATCCTTAGATGGTACAGTTTATCCAGCAGCAGAATATACTTTAACTGGCACTTGGGAAAAAAACGATCACTATGAAAAATCCCCTAATGATACTCCTGATAATGCCACGCTTATCAGAGCTAATGAAATTTATTATGGTAACTTATCATCAGAACTTGATGTAGATTATTTTTCTTTTGGTTTAGAAGGTACAGATGTAATAACTATCACGTTAAATCAAGATGTCCCAGGTATTAATCCTAATGGTGGTTGGCAATTTGGTTTATTGAGTCAAGTTGGTTCAGCAATCAATGTACCTTCTACCAGTCAAGCAAGTTCTCCATTACAAGTTGAACTAGGAGCTGGAATTCATTATTTATTTGTTAAATCCATGCCTACAGATGATTTATCAGCTGTGCCGATAGGAAGAAATTATCAGATAAAAGTAACTGCTCCAAATGTTGCTCCACCACTAGCAGAAGATGTATGTCCTTTTGTATTTGCTTACGCCCAAAACCCAGCAACTGGACATTGGGCAACTTTCCCAACTTCTTGTGATGTTCCAACTGGGTGGATTAGCCAAGCAGAAATACCTGATACCGCTAAAGTTTGTCCAGCTCGTAATTCTAGTTATGAATGGCCATCGGTAAAAGATGGTGTACAAAGCCCAGGAAAAGTATTAATTCCTTACTTAGATGTCACAGATTTAGATGGTGGGGAATATCTATTTCGCCTTGAATTAAATCAAGAAGGGGAAGCTACTCCAACTGCATCAGATTTTAGATTCAATGTTGGAAATATCAAATTAATTCGGGTAATAAAACAACCTGATGTACAAATACCTGATAATGTAGATGAACTGATAGAAAAACTTCCTGATAGTGTAGATGTTTCTATTATTACAAACTAAATATATTTTTGATATATTAAGTAAACATTTAAATTAATAATTCACCACTGCTATTTAAGCTGATGCAAATCATCTTTTTTTTATAAAAATAGTAGTGGTTTATTTTTTAAACTTGCCTCTTAGCAAAGGGAAAAATAATTATGAAAAAAATATTAGTTATTACTTCCACATTTCCACGTTGGAAAAATGATAATGAGCCTTCATTTGTTTATGAATTAAGTCGAAGACTAGCTCTAAATAATATTGTTTATGTATTAGCACCACATACAGAAAAAGCAGCATTAACTGAAACAATTGATAATATTAAAGTTATTCGTTTTCGGTATTTTTTTGAAAAATATCAAAATATTGCCTACAAAAGTGGTATTCTTGCTAATTTAAAACAAAATAAATGGCGTTATTTTATATTACCATTATTTATCACGGCTGAATTTTTAACATTAGTTAAATTATTAAAACAACAAAAATTTGATGTTATTCATGCACATTGGCTAATTCCACAAGGTTTGGTTGCTGTATTTGCTCGTTTTTTTGTTAAAAAACCACCTGTTATACTTTGTACATCACATGGCGGTGATTTATTTGCATTACAGGGTCGTTTATTTAAAAAACTAAAAAAATTTGTCCTATCAAACAGTGCTGCAATAACTGTTGTTAGTCAAGCAATGTTAAAAACAGCTATAGATTTAGGAGCGAATAAAATACAAGTTATTCCTATGGGAGTTGATTTAAATACACTATTTATTCCTTCAGATATAAAAACATATAATAAAAAATCCTTATTATTTGTAGGACGTTTAGTAGAAAAAAAAGGTCTAAATTTTCTTTTGGAAGCAATGCCATTTATTATTAAAGAGCATCAACAAGTAAGATTAACTATTGTTGGTAATGGGATATATGAGAACCAATTAAAACAACAAATATTAGATTTAAACATAAATAAATATGTAAAATTTTTAGGGGCTATAAATAATGAAAATTTACCAACTATATATCAAAAAAATAAAATTGTTATTTTTCCGTCAATTGTTGCTGCAGATGGAGATAGAGAAGGTTTTGGTTTAGTACTAGTTGAAGCTCTTGGATGTGAATGTACAATTATAGCAACAGATTTACCTGCTATGCAAGATATTTTAATTGATAACATGACCGGCCTAATTGTGCCGCAAAAGAATGCTTTGGCAATTGCTAATAAAATTAATTACTTATTAAATAATCCCTCTATTTCATTTGGAAAGCAAGGAAGGCAATATGTATTACCACGTTATGATTGGAAAATTATTGCAAATAAATATAATAAGTTAATGGACGATATAATATAACTAAAAGATAGAATACCAAGTATATTTATAAAAAATATTATTTAGCACAAGCATCAACTAGTATTGCTAATCCTTATATATCATTAAATGGTGTTTATCGGCAGTGGGCTTCGACAGTTAAATCCTAGATAAAATGTCAGATTATTCCAAAGAAATTAGACTAAAAATTAAGCGAAACGTTGGGTTAAAATAT
>JASFYV010000349.1:0-3831 GCA_045046925.1 Candidatus Marithrix sp.
TACTGCGTAACATCAGTTAATAACTAAAAGTATCCTAAAAAAGACTATAAACTAAAAATCTTCCCAACCATTTTCCTCGTCATTATTTGGGTTAACGATTGAAATTGGTTTATGTTTTCTTCTAGGTTTGGAAACTTTTTTATAACTATTATTAGATTCTGCAATTTTAAAAAATTTTACTAAATTTCTTAAATTTTGTACTTGTTCTTTCATAACAATACTTGAAGTAGATAATTCTTCAACTAAAGCAGCATTTTGTTGAGTCATTTCATCCATTTGCACAACCGCATTATTCACTTGATTGATTCCTGATGCTTGTTCTTGACTGGCAGAGGCAATTTCTGTAATTATATCATTGACTTTTTTTACTGCTATTACGATTTCATCTAAAGTTTCACCAGATTTATTAGCCAGTTGAGTTCCTTCATCAACTTTATTTACGCTATCTCGAATTAAGCCTTTTATTTCTTTAGCCGCAGCAGCACTACGTTGAGCAAGATTACGAACTTCTGAAGCAACTACCGCAAAACCTCTACCTTGTTCACCAGCCCGAGCTGCCTCAACTGCGGCATTTAGTGCTAATAAATTAGTTTGGAAAGCAATTTCATCAATAACACTGATAATCTCAGTAATTTGTTTACTACTTTTACTAATTTCAGTCATTGCACGAATGGTAGAACCAATCACGATTCCACCTTTTTCTGCTTGCTCTCTAGCACTAATTGCTAATTTAGCCGCATATTTAGAATTATCAGCATTTTGTTGTACAGTGCCAGTCATCTGTTCCATACTAGCAGAAGTTTCTTCCAGAGAAGCTGCTTGTTGTTCAGTACGTTGACTTAAGCTAATATTACCTCTGGCTATTTCTTCAGAAGCATTATTTACTGTTTCAGCTTGCTGTGATATTTCCTGCATTATTTCAGTCAAGCGTTCAACAGTAATATTAGCATCATCTTTTAAACGCCCAAAAGTACCAGTATAATTACTCTCAATATTTTGGGTTAAATCACCTTGAGCCAATGCAGCAAATACACGCATTACATCTTCAGTAAGAACTTGATTAATTTTGATTATTTGATTTATACTTTCGCTAAATGTCTTGAAAAAATCAGTTTTATCAGCAGTATTAATCCGTTCTTGAAAATTACCTTGGGAAGCAGCATGAATAACATTATTAATTTCTAATTCAGTTGCCAATTCAATAGTTCGATCTTTAAATTCAAGCACTGTACCTAAACGTTCTCCAGATTCATTAATAACTGGTGTAATCGTGGTGTCAATAGTTAAATTACCGAGACTTAAGGCATCATGATGAGTATCTACTAAATTAGCTAATAGTTGGCGTTGCTGAGTTGGATTTTTATAGAAAATATCAATACTACCACCTATTAATTTAGCAGCATTGAAATGTGGTAAATCAGTACAAATCTGATCTTCTTTTTGGGAAAATAAACTTAAAGCAGCATCATTGATATAGATTATTTTATAACTGCTGTCAATAATTAATACATTAGTTATAACTTTATCTAAAGCTCGATTGATGCGTAATGCCTCATTGGCAATCCGTTTATCGTCTTCCATCCGTTTTTGGAGCTTACTTTGAGTATTATCAAGTTCGTGAATCCGTTCTCGTAGCTGAATTTGCATAGTATCCAAAGCCTGTAATAACTGGCCAGTTTCTGTTACAGTATCAAATTCAATTTTATTAGTTAAATCACCATTGGCAATGGAATTAGCAAATTTAATAGCCTGATTTACCGAATTAGCAATCGTTCCAGAAATTACTATTGTGATCCAGATTCCAATCATAATAGCAATTAGCATGGTAATTAAAATCCATATTGATAATTGGCTCTGTTTAATATTTGCATTTTCTAAAAATTGGATGGCTTTATTATTAGCAAATTCAGTTAATTTTTCCATTGCTGTTTCTAAATTAACTACATATTTTGCTCCTTTTTCTTTTGTAATAATTACAGCTTGTTCTTTTTGATTTTTTCTCACTAAATCGATTACTTCATCACGTATAGGTTTCCAATCCATAAACATAGTTTTAAGATTATTAACATCTTGTTTATCCCCTAAAAAACGTTCAGTGATAATATCAAAATTTGCATACACAGCTTGTTCATAATTATCCACTGCTGTTACCGCAGAATCTAAGTTATCCGTATTTATGGCAAGAGTTATATCTTTCATGCTACGGTGCATTTTTACAATATTAATATTTACATCCCGCACAGCATTACTAACCGTCAAAGGATGATCGTATAATTTAGTAGTAACATCAGATAAAGTAGCCATTTGTAATATAGCAAATAGCCCTACAAAAACTAGAAATATTATTAAGATACCAAAACTAATAAATAATTTGGTGCGAATTTTCATATTTTGCAACATATAATTTGTTTCCAAAAAAGTTATATCAATAAGGTTGGGTAATTTTACATGAATTCATAGAGTATAAATTGTTAAGTTTAATATGTTAGTATACAATTATTTTTAATAAACGTATAAATTAGTTTAAAATAGGCTTAATTATATCTTATAATAATGTGTTTGGTAATATTATTCTTATGCCAACTTAATTGGGATAATATTTTGCTAAGTGATTTTTATAGTTTTTATTTTTTAATCTCTCTTTTTTTATTGTGTATTAACATTATTTCATAATTACGGCATGTAATTTGAATTGCCTGTATCAATAACTATAAATTTTCCAAACTAGAATTTTAACTAAAAGTTTGACATTAGAAAAAAATATATAATTGGTAACCAACATGAATCATCATATTATTTTAACAAGTGGTCGTAGTGGTAGTAATTATTTGGCCAATACTTTAAATTTACATTCCCAAGTTGTCAATTATGGGGAAATATTAGCTAGTATGTTAATCCCTTATAAACTCTATGATAATTGCAAAAAATATAAATTATGCAACTGGTCTGTTAATGATTATTTGAAATATGCGTATACTAGCAAAACTTTTTTTTATGCTGCACAACTCCATTCAACATATTCTCGTTTTAAAAACAAAAAACCAACTGGTTTCAAGACTTGGAGAAAAGTGAGTAGTCTTGGAACGAAAGATTTTTTTCTAAATTATCATAACAAAAATGCTTTAGATTTTCTTGTATCTAACAAAGATATTTCAATTATCTATTTATACAGAGAAAATATGTTACGTCGTTATATGTCTGGAATGTTTTTAAAGAAAACTGGGATTGTATCTTCAGAAAAAAATGTGAAAATTAAAAAAGTTCATATTGATTTAGAAGAAATGATAAATTATTTGGATATTCTTGAAAAAGAAGCTAAAAATGAAAAAATAATACTTGATAAATTGAAAAATCATAATCTGATAAGTATTAAATACGAAGATTACTTTAAAAATCTAGAATCTATCTTAGATCATAACAAACAAGTATTTGAATTTTTAGGGGTTGAACCTATTAAATTAACTAGCAGTCATAAAAAAATATTGCCAAAAAGCTGGGATGAACAAATTAAAAATTATGATGAATTTTGTGCTTGTTTAGCCGATACTAAATATCAACAATATTTGGATTAATAACTGATGTTACGCAGTAGATTGTTTTAAAATCTGTAATTCATCGAATGCTTGACGAATAGCTTTTAATACAGCTCTTTAATGCAAACATATTAAGTCCTTATGCTTAACTGATGTTACGCAGTAGTTGAAATTTTGCTAAAATTAACTTATGAATAAAACAACTATTTTTGATTTATATACAGACTACTTACAGACCTAGTTACACAACTGCAACAGGTCTTTCCCAATTATTAGAAGGAGACCTTAGCCATGACCA